>JAUVWK010000118.1 GCA_030604165.1 Alphaproteobacteria bacterium
CGGCGCCCGAGTCGATCAGCGCCAAGGTGCTGGAGCGGATGATGCTCGGCCGCGAGTTCACGGCGGTCGACTACGCCGAGGCCATGCGCGGCCGCGAGGCCTGGCGGCGCGTGCTCAAGCAGGCGTTCGCCGAGGTCGACCTGCTGCTCGCGCCGACCACGCCCGGCCCGGTGCCGCCGATCGCCGACGAGCGCAACTTGCACGAAGCCACCGGCGCCGCCACGCGCTTCACCTATGGCGGGGCGCTCGCCTCGATCCCGGGGCTCTCCCTGCCCTGCGGCTTCAGCGCCAACGGCCTGCCCATCGGCATGATGCTCGAGGCGGCATGATGGAACGAGCCGCTCCTGCTCCGCGCCGGCTGCGCCTACCAGGCGGCGACGGATTGGCACCTTATGCGGCCGCCCCTGCTGGCCGATTCGGCCTGATACGGTATTACCTCACGCCGTACCGTTGATGCGGGCCACCGCCTCGTCCGTCGACCACAGCGCATTGGCGATGTAGCGAAAATTGATGATGGCGGCGAGATAACCGTCGCCCTCGGGGAGCTTGGCGCCGGCAGTGGCGTCCTTCACCACGGCGACCTCGAAGCCCTGCTCCAAAAGCTCGCGCAAATGCGATTCCACACACAGATTGGCCGACATGCCGGCCAAGATCACCTGATCGACGTGGTTCTTGCGCAGCTGCAGCACGAGATCGTTGGCCTCGGGGCCATAGACCTTGTGCGGCGAGGTGACGATGGTTTTGCCGTCGAGGATGTCCTTTTTGTAGATATCCAGGAAGTCGGCGCCCGAATTCTCGAAGCCGTCGAGCGAATAGGCGCTCGACCGGTCGAACATGCCGATCTTGTGCATCAGCTTCTCGAGCGCGCCTTCGAAACGCCAGCCCTTGTCGGTCGGATAATAATAGTGCGGCGAGATCGCCACCGTGAGATCCGCCTGCTTGGCGGCGGCGAACAAGCGGCCGATGTTCGCCACGGTGTTGTGCTCTCGCACGCTTTCGCCGACCACGCCCCAGGTGACCCCGTCGGGGCTGAGAAAATCGACCTGCGGATCGGTCACCACCAGCGCGGTGCGCTTGAGATCGAGGCGCATGTCCGAGGGCGGCAGCGCCGGGCTCGCGGGCGGGGCGTAGGGATCGTCCGCGGCCTCGGCCGCGCGGCCCGATGCGCCGATGCCCACTGCCGCGGCCCCGACCGTTGCGGCCCCGACCGTCGCGGCCACACCGGCCTTCATGAAATTGCGCCGATTCACAGCATCCCGGGTCTCGTCGTTAACCCGGCGATCGTCTTGCGCATGATACTCGCACATGTCCGTCTTCCTTCCCAATGGCTGAACCTTGGACGCAAGGAAATGTTGCGTCCCTCGATACCGACAAATATAAGCGTAAAGACAAATCTGTCTTTTCAACCTTGCGTGATTGAGCTATGAGGGCGCGGTCCGCTGTTATCGTCGGCCGCCAGATATTCCGAAAAATATTAGGGGTATTACCGCGGTGCATTAGCTGGCGGTGGCGCAGCGGGAACCTTGCGGCGCTCTGGCCGGCGCCGTTTGTCGCTCAGGATTCGAACGGACCAGTTTGTATGGTTTCTTGCTAAGGGATTGCGGCGCATGGCGAAAACAAGCAGGCGGGACCACTTGGTGGATACGGCGCTGGAGTTGTTCTATGCCAACGGCTTTCACGCCACCGGGATCGACAAGATCCTGAAACAATCGGGCGTCGCCAAGATGACGCTCTACAACCACTTCAAATCCAAGGATCAGCTCATTCTGGCCGTGCTCCGGCGCCGGGACGAACGCTTTCGCGCCTGGCTCAAAGAGGCCGTGGAGCGCCGCGCCGAGACGCCGCGCGAGCGCCTGCTCGCCCTCTTCGATGCCCTCGAGGAGTGGTTCAACGGCCCCGATTTCTTCGGCTGCATGTTCATCAACGCCAGCGCGGAGTTCGCCAAGCACGACGATCCGGTGCATGCCGTGGCCCGTCTGCACAAGCGCCTGGTATTGAGTTATGTGCGCGATCTCGCCGCCGCGGCCGGCGCGGCGGAGCCGGAAGCGCTGGCGCGGCAATTGGAGCTGTTGATGGAAGGCGCCACGGTGGTGGCGCAAATCGGCGGCTCCTCGGACGCCGCCCAACGCGCCAAACAGGCGGCCGAGACACTGATCGCGCAGGCCGTTGCCGGAGCCCAGCCGTCGCTCGAGCGCCCGCTCCTTGGTATTAGGTGAGATAGGCCTTGGCCGCGATGCCGACCAGTGCCGCGGCGAAGGCGATGGCCAGCGGAATCATGATCTTGCGCGCGAGCCGCCGGCCGGTCAAACGATCGTAGAGCAAAAGCCCCAACAGAAGCAGGCCGCCGAAGACGATCAAAAGCTTGAGGATCACGACTGGCTCTCGGGAATTGGTTGGCTCTTACGAGCGGCCGGCGGCCCGGATGATAGCACGAGCGCGCGGCCCGCAATCGGCCGCGCGACGAGCCGTAGTTCTGCTAGTCTAAGGGCGGGTAATTTTGAGCACGCGTCATGGCTGGTACGGCTGCGAGCGGCTTTCCCCCGCCAACCCACCCCCCTGCCGCGCCCGCCTTATGGCAAGCTGTTCGAGACCGCGCCGCGCTTCCCGCTCCGCGCGACCCGGGCAGCATGAGAGTGGGCAAGACGGGAGACCAGGCAATGAAAGCGATCGTCATTCGAGAGTTCGGCGGCGTCGACAAATTGTTGTATGAAGAGATCGAGACGCCGACGCCGGGGCCCGGCGAGGTCTTGGTGCGGGTGCGCGCCGCCGGGGTCAACCATTTGGACCACGACATCCGCGAAGGCATTTCGGGCTTTCCCATCGAGCTCCCGCATATCCTCGGCGAGGAAGGCTGCGGCGACGTCGCCGAAGTCGGCGCCGGTGTTACGCGGTGGCAGGTGGGCGATCGGGTGAGTTGCAGCGTCATCCAACCCTGCGGCCAGTGCCAAATGTGCCTGACCGGCCACGACGGCATGTGCCGCAGCGGCCGCTTCATGGGCGCCGTCGGCTGGGGCACCTACGCCGAGTATGTGCTCTGTGTCGAGAACGGGCTCGTGGCCATGCCCGACAATCTGGACTACGAGACCGCCGCGGCTTCGCATACCTGCTTCTGCACCGCGGTGCATATGATCATGACGCTCGGCAAGGTCCGGGCCGGCCAGACCGTGCTGGTCAACGCCGCCGGCAGCGGTGTCGGCACCTCGGCCATCCAGGTCGCCAAGCTCAACGGCGCGCGCGTCATCGCCACCGCCGGCAGCGACGAAAAGCTGGCCAAAGCCAAGGAGCTCGGCGCCGATGACGGCATCAACTACACGACGCAGACGATCAGCGAAGAGGCCATGCGCCTGACCGGCGGGCGCGGCGTCGATCTGGTGGTCGAATGCGTCGGCGGCGAAATCTTGCAGGAAAGCATGCGCGCCCTCGCCACGAACGGCAGCGTGGTCACCTGTGGCGCCCACGCCGGCGAGCAGGTGGAGATCGACATCGTCGAGCTGTTCCGCAAGCAAGCGCGCCTGCAAGGCAGCTTCTACGCCTCGCGTCACGAGATCAGCCAGGCCCTGCAACTGGTTGCCGACGGCAAGCTGACGCCGGCGATCCACGCGGTCATGCCGCTGAGCGAGGCGCGCCAGGCGGCCGAGCTGACGGCCAATCGGAACTTCTTCGGCAAGATGGTGTTGCTGCCCTAATTTATCCAATCGGTGGGCCATGGCCGATCCCTCTGCCCGCCCGGCCAATCCCGGGCGCCGTATCGTGCTCAAGGCAGGGCTGGTGGGCGTCGGCCTGCTCGCCGCCGCCGGCGTTTGGCGCGCCGTCGAGGGCATCGGCGCCGACGCGCCGGCCACGGGCTATGGCTATTTGGAGCCGAACGATCTGGTCATCTTCCGCGCCATTGCGCCGGCGATGCTCGACGGCGCGTTGCCCGAGACGGGCCGCGACGAAGCCCTGGCCGCCGTGCTGTCAGGCGTCGACACGGTGATCGTCAACCTGGCGCCGGAAACGCAGGCCGAGCTGCGTAAGCTGCTCGACCTGCTCGCCATCGGCCCGACGCGCCTCGCGCTCACCGGTGTCTGGCGCGGCTTCGACGGCACCTCCGCCAATCAGGTGGCTGGCATGCTCGAGCGTTGGTCGGGCAGCTCGCTCAGCCTTTTGCAACGTGCCTATATCGGCTTTCACGACATCGTGGTCGCGGCCTGGTATGGCGATCCGCGCTCGTGGGCCGCGCTCGGCTACGATGGCCCGCCGGAGATCCCGGACGAAGTGCGGCGCATCGTCTGATGGCCGAGCGCCGGCACACCGACGCCTCGACACTCGAGCGCGACCTGACCTTGGCCGCCGACGTCGCGATTGTCGGCACCGGCGCCGGCGGCGGCACGGCGGCGGAGATTCTGAGCCGCGCGGGCCTCCGGGTGGTCATGATCGAGGAGGGCCCTTACCAGAGCGCGCGCGACTTCAGCGGGCTCGAGGCCGACGCCTATCCGGCACTCTATTGGGATTCGGCCAACCGCAAGAGCCGCGACCAAGCCGTGACCATCTTGCAAGGCCGCGCGGTGGGCGGCGGCACCGTGGTCAACTGGACCACCTGCTTTCGCGCCCCGCCCGAGACCCTGGCGCACTGGGCGGACGCCCATGGTATCGCCGGGCTGGACGCCGAGGAGCTGGCGCCATGGTTTGCCATGATGGAGCGGCGCCTCGGCGTCGCGCCGTGGGCGCTGCCGCCCAACGAGAACAACGCCGTGCTTGGGCGCGGTTGCGCGCAGCTCGGCTGGCGCCACGGGATCATCGCCCGCAATGTGCGCGAGTGCTGGGATCTCGGCCTTTGCGGGCAAGGCTGCCCGACCAACGCCAAGCAATCCATGCTGGTGACCACCATCCCGGCGGCGCTCGACCACGGCGCGGTCTTGCTCAGCCGCACCCGGGCCTGGCGCGTCGTGCTCGACGGCGCTCGCGCGCAGGGCCTGCTGTGCCGCGCCATCGATGCCCGCAGCGGCCAACCCAACGGGCGCTTGCTCCATATCGAGGCGCGCCATGTGGTGCTCGCGGCGGGCGCGATCAACGGCCCGGCGCTGCTCCTGCGCTCAGGCGTGCCGGACCCCCATGAGAGGCTCGGCAAGCGCACCTTTCTGCATCTCACCAACGTCGTCGCCGGCGAATTGCCGGGGCCCGTGCGCCCCTTCGAGGGCGCGCCGCAATCGGTCTATTCCGATCACTTTCTCTGGCGCGACGGCGTCGGCGGCAAGCTCGGCTACAAGCTCGAGACACCGCCGGTGTTTCCGGTCTTGGCGGCGACCGCCTTTCCGTCTTTCGGCCACGCGCACGCGGACCGCATGGCGCGGCTCGCCCACACCCACGTGGTGATCGCGTTGATGCGCGACGGCTTCAACCCCGCCTTCGAAGGCGGCTCGATCGATTTGCGCGACGACGGCAGCGCGGTGCTCGACTACCCGCTGAATGACTACCTTTGGGAGGGTTTGCGCCACGCCTACGGCACGATGCTCGAACTGAGCTTCGCCGGCGGCGCCGCTATGGCGCTACCGCTTCACCGCGACGCCAAGCCCTATCGCAGCTGGGTCGAGGCCAAGCGGGCCGTGGCGAACGAGTTGCCGATGAAGGCGCTGCGGGCGGTGCTCTATTCGGCCCACGTCATGGGCGGCTGCGCCATGGGCGGCGCGGCGCGCGGCGCGGTGGTCGATGGCTTCGGCACGCACTATCAGGTGGAGAACCTTTCGGTGATGGACGGCACCCTGTTTCCGACCAGCCTCGGGGCCAATCCGCAAATGACCATCGCCGCGCTGGCGGCCCGCAACGCCACGCGGCTGGCGCGCGCCCTCGGCGGCGCGCCGGTGGCCATCGCTTAACAGGATCGTGTCTTGTGGGAATCACACGCGCCACATAAGGTTTTCACAAATCAAACGCGAAGACGGCAAAAAAGGGAGCGCCTGCCATGACCGTTCGCCGACCTTCGAAGGAAGACCTCAAAGACCTCGGTGAGCGTTATCACCTGCGCCTGACGGAAGCCGAGTTGGAGGATTATTACGAGCTGGTCAGCGGGGTGATGGACACCTACGACGTGTTGGATCAGATCCCCGACCCGGTGATCGAAGTGATACCGGCGGTGCGTGTCGCGGGCGCGCGGCCCGCGCCCGAGGAAGACCCCAACAACGCCATCGTGCGCCGTTGCAGCGTCAAGGCGGCGGACAATGTGGACGGGCCGCTCAGCGGCAAGCGCATCGGCCTCAAGGATACGGTCAGCATCGCCGGCATTCCCCTGACCGGCGGCTCACGCATGCTCTACGACTTCACCCCCGACGGCGACGCCACCATCACCCGGCGGATCCTGGAAGCGGGCGGCGAGATCACCGCGATCCTCAACACCGACGATTTCGGCTTCGCCGGCACCGGCCATACCAGCGCCTACGGGCCAAGCCGCAACCCGGTCAATCCCGACCATCATCCCGGCGGCTCTTCGTGCGGCTCGGCCATCGCCATTGTCGAGGATCTGGTCGATCTCGCCATCGGCGGCGACCAGGGCGGCTCGATCCGCATTCCGGCGGCCTGGTCCGGCATCGTCGGGTTGAAACCGAGCCACGGCCTGGTCCCCTATACCGGCATCATCGGCTTCGACCTGACCATCGATCACACCGGCCCCATGACCAAGACCGTCGAGGATACGGCGCTGATGCTGTCGGTCATCGCCGGCAAGGACGACCGCTGTATCGACCCGCGTCAGCCCGACGAAGTGCCGGTGCAGGATTATCTGGGCGCGCTGACGGGCGAGGTGAAAGGCTTGAAGATCGCCGTGGTCGAGGAAGGCTTCGGCCAGCCCGGCGGCATGGAGGAGGTCGACGCGGCGGTGCGCGACGCCGCCACGTTTCTGGAATCGCTCGGCGCCACGGTGGATCCGGTGTCGATCCCCGAACACCGGCGCGCACCCGCGATTTGGACCGCGCTCGCCATCGAGGGCGCGGTCGACAATCTCTATCGCGGCGGCGCCGTCTACCAGACCAAGGGGCTCTACAATCCGCGCTTCATGGTTTCGCTGCTGCGCGCGATCAAGGCCAACGGCGGCGATTTCTCACCGTCGACGAAAATGGGCATCCTGGTCGGCCATTACATGCGCGAGCAATATCAAGGCGCGTTCTATGCCCGCGCCCAGAACATGACGCGGGTTCTAACGGCCGCTTACGACAAGGTGTTAGCCAGCTACGACCTATTGTTGATGCCGGCCACGCCGCAAACCGCCCATGCCAGCCTGCCCTCGGTGGAGGACGACCGGCTCGCCTATGTCGGCAACGCGCTCAACATGGTGCACAACACCGCGCCCTTCAACCTCTCGGGTCACCCCTCGGTGAGCGTGCCTTGCCGCGATGTGCGGGGCCTGCCGGTTGGGCTCATGTTGACGGGGCGCTGGCTGGACGACGCCACGGTGCTGCGCGCCGGCCACGCCTACATGACGGCCTAGAGTGGTTCCACTTTCGTTGGAACCGCTCTAGGTTTTTGGCTCACGGCAGCGGACCTGACGGTCCGCGCCCGCGCAGGCGCGCCGGATAACCGGCGGGCCGCGGTCGCGGCCGTGAGCGATGCCACGGGATCGAAAACCACTCTAGTTTTTCTTGCTCACGGCAGCGGACCTGACGGTCCGCGCCTGCGCGAGCGCGCCGGATAACCGGCGCGCCGCGGTCGCGGTCTGATACCAAGGAGAGGTGATAATGACCCGTAGGGACGGCTTGCCAAGGTTTTCGGCTAGGAGCGTGCGGTGTGGCGATGC
>JAUVWK010000130.1 GCA_030604165.1 Alphaproteobacteria bacterium
AAGTTGCTCGGTCGCGCAAGCGGTTCGATATTGTCCGTTTTCTCGCCAAATACGGCGTTGTTCTGTCGCTTGGCATACTGATCGTCGTGTTCAGCGCCGCGCGCCCGGATGTCTTTCCGACCGTCGGTAATTTCCTCAGCATCATGAACCAAATCTCCATTCTGGGGATGATCGCGCTGGGCCTCACGGTCTGCTTGGTGATGGGCTTGTTCGACCTTTCCATCGGTGCGATGGCGACACTCGGCGGCTATGCCGCGGCCCGCATTCTGGCGGAGGATCTAAGCGATCCCGGCGCCATCGACGTGATCTGGGTGGTGGTGCTGGTGCTGGCGATGGCTGCCGTCATCGGCATGATGAACGGCGTTCTCGTCAGCTATCTTGGCATTTCCGCTTTCATCGAAACCCTGGCGGCGGGCTCGATCATCACCGGGGCGATCTTGGGCGTTTCAGCCTCGCGAACGGTGCTGCGTGGCATTCCCAGCGAATTTCTCGTGATCGGCCAGGAAAAGGTATTGGGCATTCCCAATCCGGTTGTCATCATGCTTGGCGTCTCTTTCATTCTCTGGGTATTTCTGGAACACACCCAGCCCGGGCGCTCGATGTACGCCATCGGCGGCAATCGCGAAGCCGCTCGCCTGGCGGGGATCGCGGTCAAGCGCTACGCCCTGGTGGCACTTGGCGTCTGCGCGGCCTGCGCGGCGTTGGGCGGGCTGGTCGCGGCCGCGAATCTCGGCGCGGGCAGGCCGCAGGGCGTCGGCGAAGCCTATTTGCTCAACGCTTTCGCCGCCGTTTTCATTGGCGCTTCCACCTTGCGGCCGGGCCAGTTCCACATCCTCGGCACGCTGATCGGCGTGATCCTCATCGGGGTTATCAATAACGGCCTTTCGATCATGGGCATCCCCACCTTCTGGCGCTATATCGTGCAAGGCGCGCTCCTTATTCTGGCCCTGTTCGCAGCCGGGGTACTCCAGGTGCGGCGCGGCTAGGAGTCGCTCCGGAATGGACGCAGAGGAATTTCGCGCCAGCTTCTCGATGCCCCTCGGCGGCGGCGAGATTTATCGCCGCCCGCCGCATCATTATCGCGGCGTGGAGGATTTACAGGTTCACTATGAAGCGGATGCACAGGGCGTGTTACCCTTGTTGCCGCCCGGCGTTGAACCGGTTGACGACCCGGTTCCCTGCCTGGTGAAGGCGCGTTGGGCGCCCTTCTCCTTCCACGGTCCATATCACGAAGCCTATATTGCCGTGACGGTGCGTTTCCGGGGCGGGACATACCGCTATATTCCGCTGATCGTCACCGACAGCGATGCGCCGCTTGTCGCCGGGCGCGAAATTTGGGGCTACCCCAAGAAGCTCGCTTCCATCTGGCACAGTTGGAGCGGCGAGGACATGTCCTCAGGCGAGCAATTCGCCGCCGCCGTCGAGCGGCCCAAAGGCGTGCCCCTGATGCGCTGCTCCATGACCTGCGACAGGGTGGCGGACAAGAGCGAGCTGGAGAGCCTGCCGGCGCTCTCGCTCAGACTCTTTCCGGACCCCGAGGGCGGCGAGCGGCCAAGTGTCGCCCAGCTCGTCCGCCTCGACGGCGCCGGCCACATCCATGAGGCGGCGGATGGCTCGGCCTTTCTGTTCGCCGGGCGCGCGGCACTTGAAATGCGCGCCGCCTCCGCCGCCGACCCCTGGCACCGTTTTGCACCGCGGAAAATTCATGGCGCCTATTTCTGCCGCGCCGATATCCGTCACGATCCCGGCACCATCGTGCACGACTATCTCACCGAGTCCGACATATGGACATGAGGCACGGCGCCGACGCAAACCGCGGCTTTTACTACGAATGATTGAGCATCGTTGCGACAAAGCCATCGACACCCCGGGCTTTCGGCGGCTCGCCTGTCGCCGGGCGAGCCTTCTCGGATAAAGCCTTAAGAATTTTACGGTTGTTTGACAGTCGCGAATCGCGGAAAAGTCGACTTGTACGCATCCATGCACTGGGGGGCATACGAGGTTCGGCGTACCTAGACCGCACAAACTGGTTGCATCGTTCTGCCGGGTCCACGGCTAGGCTGTTGCTCTCGCGATAGCCTTTTATCCAGCTCGTCAAATATTTCCTGAAGGGGGGGGAAGGCATCCGCTTTTTTCACGAAAGGCCCATCGGCAATCCGCGATGAAGCCCACGCTCGAGGGCGGAAAATGGCGTTGGCTGCGTAACCGGGTTCTGCGGCGGTTGAGGTGTCGATGCCTGCTCCGGCCATGGGTGATTCTCCGCCAGGGTATTCAGTTGTATCCGGTAGTCGGAGTCCTCGCCGTATTTTTGGCGGGCATGATTTTCTGGGGCGGATTCAACTGGAGCCTGGAGGTGACCAATACGGAAGCGTTCTGCGTCTCGTGCCACGAAATGCGGGAATATGTTTACAAAGAATACAAAGAGACCATCCATTACAAGAACCGCACCGGCGTGCGCGCCTCTTGTCCGGATTGCCATGTCCCCAGGGAATGGGTCCACAAAGTGGCGCGGAAGGTCCACGCGACAAACGAGCTGTTTCACTGGATTACGGGATCCATCAGCTCCCCGGCGAAATTCGAGGCAAGGCGACTCCATCTGGCGCGGCAAGTCTGGGCCAGCATGGAGGAAACGGATTCGCGCGAGTGCCGCAACTGTCACGGCGTGAAATTCATGATGCATCAAGCCCAGACCGCCGGCGCCCGGACAATCCACGTGTTGGCGGAGAAATGGGACAAGACATGCATCGATTGCCACAAGGGCGTCGCCCATACCCTGCCGCGGAACTTTGACAAGAACAGGGTATTTGACGAACTGCACGAGCGGATGGAAAAGGAAAAAGTCGACTGCCGGCAATGTCATGAGGGCATGGCCGGACCGCCCGCCGGCGAGGACTGGTAGGGCTTGCGAAGGTTGAAGGTCACTGGGTTCGGCTCGATCCGGTGAACGGCGATATGGAGGGCAACATGCTTACTCGAAGTCGTGTGATTTGCGGACTGGTAGGCTTGATGGCGCTGGTGTTGGGCCATCCCGGTCCCGCCGAGGCGGCGTCATCATCGACGCTGAAAATCGGCGAAGCGCAATTCAATCTGAACTGCGCCGTCTGCCACCAGGCCGATGCCATCGGCGAGCCGGGTGTGGCGCCGTCGCTGACCAATCCGGAGCTGCTCAGCGTTTCCACAGACAAGTTCTTGATGAGCACCATCCGCGATGGGCGCGAAGACACCGGCATGCCGCCCTTCGCCCATCTCGGGCGGAAGAACATTAAGGCCATCGTCGCCTATCTGCGGTCCCACGCCACGAAACCGAACCGGGCCGAGGAAGTCGACGCCCAGCCCGATGCCCATGGCGATCCCCGCCTCGGCAAGCAGTGGTACGACTACATTTGCTCCACCTGCCATGGCTTGAGCGGGGACGGCTACGAGGCAGGCGGCACCGGCACGGCGGTCGGCCTGCCGAGCTTCCTGGACAAGGTTTCCGACGGCTTCATCCGCGAAACGATCAAGCAGGGCCGCTCCAACACTCGAATGCGCGCCTTTCAGGGCCCCGCCGGATTGGCAGATCTTTCGAATCAGGAGATCGACGACATCATCGTCTATCTGCGCAGCCTGGCGCAGAGGTAATTGGGGAACCGCATCATGAAACGCATCAAGAATGAGTTGTCGCGCCGAGATTTCGTAAAGCTCAGCGCCTTTATCTCCGGTTCCGCAGCGGGCGCCGGACTCATGGTGGGCGCCAATCCGGAATTGGAAATTGCCTCCGCGCAGGCGCAGGAGAACGAAGACGGCCGCACCACCGCGCTCGCGCAATGTCCCTATTGCGGGGTCGGCTGCGGCACCATCATCCAGGTAGAAAACGGCAAGATCGTTTCCATGCGGCCCGACAAGGACCATCCGACCAATTACGGCCTGCAATGCATCAAGGGCCTGACCGCCGCCGAGCCCATGTATGTGGACCGGATGGAGGGCGATTCCTACGTGCGCAAGGACGTCTGGGAGGAATGGAGCAAGCCAAGTCACGGTGATATGGAATTGGTCAGCAAGACGAAGGGCTCGTTCGACGAGGAGCATTTCCTCCGCGTGCCCTATGAGCAGGCCTCCGAGATGGTCGATCGCAAGATCGCCCACCTCGCGAAGAAGTACGGCGGCAACTCCATCGGCCTCTATGGCTCCGGCCAGCTAACGATGGAGGGGCAATATCTCGAAAATTTGTTCATGAAGGGCGTGCTGGGCTCCAACACCATTGAGGCCAACGCCCGCATGTGCATGACCTCGGCGGTCACCGGTTATTTCGCCACCTTGGGCTCGGATACGCCGCCGCTCGCTTACGAGGACATCGAGCTGTCCGACATGATCATGCATTTCGGACACAACGCCCGCGAATCGCACCCGATCATTTTCTGGCGCATCGCCGACTACAAGCAGAAGAAGGACATCCCGACGGTGGTCGTCGATCCGCGGCGGACCGGCACGTTGATGGGCTACGAGGATATCAACCCGGACAACACCGTCCACGTGCCGATCCTGAACGGCGACATCAGTTTTCTAAATGCCATCGCCCACGTCCTGCTCAAGGAGCACGAGGACGTGATCGACTGGGAGTTCCTCAAGGCGCATGCCAACGGGTGGGAGACCTATGTCGATGGGGTGTCAAAGGACTATAGCCCGGAGCAGGTGCAGGACCGCATGGGCGGACCCAATCACGATGTCTCGCCCGAGCTCATTCGCAGGATCGCCGGCATGTTCGCCGACGCCACGCGCAAGCGCTTGGCGCGCGCCAAGGGAAAACAGACCGGCGGGTTTGGCGGTGTCATTGTCATGTGGGGCATCGGCTACAACCAGCACATACACGGCCAGCACAACGTCATCTCGATCATCAATTTGCTGACCTTGACCGGCAATCTGGCCAAGTCCGGCTGCGGCCCGTTCTCGATGACCGGCCAGCCCAACGCCATGGGCGAGCGCTTCACGGGCGGGCTCACCGGACGCCTGCCTTTCAACATGCCGCTGAATGACGACGCGCACCGCGCGAAAATGGCCAAGTTCTGGCGGGTTCCGGAGCAGAACCTGATCAACGCCATGAACTCCAAGAATCCCGGCTATGCGGTAAGCATGATGGAGCGCGCGCTCAAGGGCGAGGTCAAAGCGTTCTTCTTCGTCTACGCCACCCATATCGACTTGCCCGATCTGCACAACCTGGTGCGCCCGGCGATCAGCAAGACCTTCAACGTGGTGCAGGAGATCTACCGCCACGCGCCGAACAACCTCTATGCGGATGTCATCTTCCCGGCCGCCACGTGGGGCGAGGTCGAGGGCGTCTATATCAGCTCGGAACGGCGCATCAATATCTGCCAGAAGGCCGCCGAGCCACCGCCCGGATGCCGGCCGGACATGGACATGGTTATCGACAAGGCCAAGGGGATCGGCGCCCTCCTCGGACTCGATATGGACAAGGTCCTGCCTTACCGGCGCAAGGAGGACGGCTTTTACGACGCGGAAGAGATTTTTCGCGACGTCATCAGCGCCTCGGTCGGCACGGACACGAATCTGACCGGCATTCTCGAGGTCGAGAAGCTGGACAATATGACGCCCTATGAGCAACTCGCGGAGCTGCGCGGTATTCAGTGGCCGGCGCCGAGTTATGAGATCGCCCTGCAAGGCGGCACCAAACGGCGCTTCATGCTTCAGGAAGGGGCCTGGGAGAACAAGCCCTACGGCTACTTCCGCACCAAGGACGGCAAGGTGCGCATGAAGCTGGTCCACCAAGACTATTCCGAGCGCGAGAAATGGACCAAGGAGTTGATGCGATTCGGCGTCGAGGAGGGCCTCTATACCATCGACCACATGGACCTCATGAAGCTGGCGCGCGACAAGGGTCTGACGCCCGACATGCCCGATGAGACATATCGCGGCAAGCCCTGGCAGGATGTTCCCGAGGATAAGTTCCCCTACTGGTTCGGATTGGGCGTGGTGTACGAGCACTTCCACACCGCCAAGTCCAACCGCAGCCCGACGACGCGCCGGCTGGTGCCGGAGATGTACGTCGAAATGCATGCCGACGACGCCTTGGACCTGGGTATCGAGGACGGCGACATGGTCCGCGTGATCACGCGGCGCGGCTCGTTGGAGGCCCGCGCTCAGGTCGGCATCAACTCCCTGGTCAAGCCGGCCCGCAACAGCGTGCCGCGCGGCTACATGTTCGGACCGTGGAACCTCTCGGTGGCCGACAGCGCCGATCCAAAGAAAAATAAATGGTTGGCCAATGCCACCACCAGCCGCATCTGGGATCCGGTCTCCGGCCAGGTGGATTTCAAGAAGAGCGCTTGCCGGATCGAAAAGATCTAGTGGGCGTTCAGGCACGGGCCGGGCCTTCACCGGCCCGTGTTCGGCAGCCGGTATGAGCCGATGAAACGCCGATCCTTCATCATGGCGTTGGCGGCGGGCGCCGTGGCGACGGCGCTGCCGGCCGCGGCCGACGCCGCGCGGAGCCGATCTTCGCCGCGCTATCTGCGCCCGCCCGGCGCCTGGCCGGAGAAAGAATTCTTGAGCCGCTGCATCAATTGCGGCCAGTGCGGGGAGGTTTGTCCCAACCGCTGTATCAAGTATTTCGGCATCGAGAACGGCTGGGAGTCGATCGATACGCCCTACATCACGCCGCGTGAAAAGGCCTGTATCCTGTGCATGAAATGCGGTGATGTGTGCCCGACCGGCGCCATTCAACCGGTCGAGCGCGAAATGCAGGCCATCCTCGACAACGTCGATATGGGCCACGCCCGGGTCGATGAAAGCCTTTGCCTGTCGTTCCAGGGTAAGACCTGCGGCGTTTGCTACCGGGCCTGTCCCCTACCCGATGTCGCCATCACGGTCGGCCTCCTGGAGCAGCCCCACGTCACCGACAAATGCGTCGGTTGCGGCCTGTGCGAGCGCTCCTGCATTCAAATGCCCCAAGCGATACGCGTCTTTTCCAACCGCGGCTGAACTCCGGGGCAGCGGGTGAACGAAGATGCAACGCCAAAAGCCGTTTTTTCTCTGGCGCCACCTGAACAAGCTGCGCTTTTTCACCTTGAGCGTCGTCTTCGGGATGCTCGTGCTGTTGCCGGCCCTGCATCTCTATCAGATCTATGTGGCGGCCCATGCTTACGACTTGCTGGCGCCGTCCGAGCGCTGGCTCTACGACGTCATGGAGGCCCTCACCGCGCCGTTCACCGACGACCCGGCCGAGGATCTCGACGCCGTCAAGGGCAACACCTGGTCGGGAACCTTTTGGGGCCTGAAGCTGTCGGATCCGCTGGCCGCGCTGGGTCAGGCCGCGGCCGGGCGCACGCTTTATTGGCCGTTTCTACTCACTGCGCTCATTCCCA
>JAUVWK010000297.1 GCA_030604165.1 Alphaproteobacteria bacterium
GCGGCCATAGAGCTGTCGCTTTACACTGCGCGTTCGACGCAGCGCGACGAGACCACCGGTGGCATTCGCTTCTATCCTGACGGCAGCTCCACGGGCGGGCGCATCGGCCTCGCCCATGGCGAGGCGCAATATTATGTCTTGGTCGATTGGTTCACCGGCCGTGTCTCGCTGGTTGAATAAACGGCGCCGCCGCTCGGCTGGCTTCACCCTGCTCGAGGTGCTCGTCGCCTTCACCATCCTGGCCTTGTCGCTGGGCGCGGTGTTCCAGGTCTGGTCGATCGGTCTGCGCAGCACCAGCCAGGCCGAGAGCCGCGCGCTCGCCGTGCTGCTGCTGGAATCCAAGCTGGCCGGCATCGGCATCGAGGAGCCGCTGGAAAGCGGCGAACAGGCGGGCGAATTCGACAACGGCTTTCGCTGGCACGCCTCCGTCGAGCCCTATGAGGCGGCGCCCACGGACACGGAGGCCGAAGGCTTCGAGTCCGAAGGCTTTGCGTCCGGGCCGGGGATCGTCCCCTACCAGGTGGTGGTGACGGTCCGTTGGGGCGAGCGCGAGAACGAGCACGCGCTCTCGCTCACCACGCTGCGGCTTGGTCCCCTTCAGTGAGGATTGGCCCGTGAGGATCGGCTCGTGAGGATCGGCCCGTGAGGATCGGTTCGTGAACCCTCGAGCGACCCGCCTGCCGCGCTTGGGCCGCAAAGGCTTCACCCTGTTGGAGCTGCTGGTCGCCATGACCCTGCTCGGCTTCTTACTCGCCATGCTGGTCGGCGGCTTGCGCATCGGCTCGCGGGTTTGGGAAACCGGCGAGCAGGCGCAGGATCGTCTCGCGCAACTTCAGCTCGTGCAGCGCTTGGTGCGCCGCCAGCTCGGCCGGGCGCTACCGTTGCGCCTGGTCGAGACGCAAGGCGAACGCCGGGTCGCCTTCGACGGCAGCGCCGAGGCGCTGCGCTTTGCCGGGCCGGCGCCGGCGCATCTCGCCGCGGGCGGTCTTTACCGGCTCGCCATACGCGCCAGCGAGGGCGCGGAGGCGCTGCAATTGGTCATGACCTGGCGCCCCTTCGAGGACGACGCCGAGGCGTTTGCCGAGGATCGCGCGGTCGAGCTCGACGACCGGGATTTCGACGACCGGGACTTCGAGGACCGGGACTTCGAGGCGGTGATCCTGGTGGACGATATCGCCGGCGTGGACTTCGCCTATTTCGGCGCCCTCGACGAGGATGAGGCGCCGGCATGGCATGAAGAATGGGATGGCCTGGCGCAATTGCCCGCGCTCGTGCGCCTGCGCGTCGGCTTCGCCGACGGCGACGAGCGCGTCTGGCCCGACCTCGTCGTCGCGCCGATGATTTCGGCCGCGCCACAATGACCCCCGTTTCGCAGCACGCGTCTCGCGGCACGCGGCGGCGTGGCGCCAATTACATTTGCGCCCCGAGGGCCTTAACATGAGAGGTTGGATGAGGCGGTGCACGGCGCCCGCAGCTGTTGCGCGATGTCGCATCGCGAGACGGGGCTGCCGAAGACGAACGCCAAGAGCCGAAGGGACGGGCTGAATTCTTGAGCCAGCTTACGCAAAGCGTGGTCGGATTTTTCCGTTGGTGGGGCGGCGAGCTTAGAAGCCTCGTGCCGGCGCCGTTGCGCCGCGCGTTGCGGCGCGAGCCCGACATCCTGTTGCTGGAATTCGCCGGCGACCGTCTGGTGCTGAGGCGCTGCCGCGGCCGCAAGGCGCACGAGCTGGGCGCGGTGGAGCTGCGCGCCGGCGACCCGGCGGCGCGGCGCAAGGCGGTCAAACGCGCGCTGCGGCGGGTCGATCTGCGGCGTCTGGAGGTTGCCGTGCGTTTGCCCGCGGGCCAGGCGTTGCGCAAAGCGGTCGAACTGCCGGCGGCGGCGGCGGAGAACCTGCGCCAGGTGATCGGCTTCGAAATGAATCGGCTGACCCCGTTCGAGGCCGACGATGTTTATTTCGATTGTCGCGTCACCCGGCACGAGGCGGGCGCGCAACTGATCGCGGCGGATCTCGTCGTCGCGCCGAAGAATGTTGTCGAGGCCGCCCTGGCCCGGGCCGGCGCCTTGGGCTTGCAGCCCAGCATCGTCGATGTCGTGGGCGACGGCGGGCGCGTTCGCGCCGACTTCAATCTGATCTCCGAGGGGCCGGATTCGCGCGCGGCGCGAAGCGGTATCGGCTTCTCCGCCGCCTTAGGGCTGCTGGCCGCGGCCCTTTGCGCGGCGCTGGTCTACATTCCGCTCGAGCGCCAACGCGATCTGGCGGACGGGCTGTCGCGAGAGGTCGCCCAGGCCCGGGTGGAAGCGCAGTTCGTGAGCCGTCTGCGGGGCGAAATCGAAGCCGCGTCGCAGGCCAAGGACTTCATCGTCGAGAAGACGCTGCGCCATCCGACCGCAACGCAGACCTTGCACGAACTGACCCGTCTGCTGCCCGACGACACTTGGTTGTTTCAGCTTCGTCTGAACGGCGACCGGGCCAGCCTCTACGGCTTCTCCGCCAGCGCCTCGGCCCTGGTTGGGGCGCTCGAGGCGGCGGCGCTGTTTCATGGCGTCGGCTTCCGCTCGCCGGTCACGCGTGACCTCAAAAGCAACCTCGAACGGTTCCATCTCTCCCTCGAGGTCGGGGCGGAGCCCGAGCCATGAGCTTTACGCTGCCCCCGGCCGTCAGCAAGCTTCTTGCCCTGGCCATTTTACTTGGGCTTCTCGCGGCCCTCTACGGCGTGGTCGTCGAGCCGATCGTGACCACGCAGCGGGAGCTCGAGGCGTCGATCGCGGATGGGCGGTATCTGCTGCGTCAATACCGCCGGGCGGGCACGCAGCGCCAGGAGTTGCAAGCGGCGTTGGACAATATTCGGGGCCGGGGCGATGCGACCGCGGCGAGCGGCTATGTCGAGGCGCCGAGCGAGGCGCTGGCGGCCGCCGCGCTGCAAGAACGCTTGAAGGCTGTCATCGCCAAGCACGATGGCCAATTGCGGAGTACCCAGGACCTCTCGAGCCTGAGCGAGAACGAGTTCACCCGGGTTGGCGTTCGCGTCCAGATGATCGGCGACATCGAGGCGCTCAGCAAGATATTCCACGAGCTCGAAAGCGGCCGACCCTACCTGTTCCTCGACAATATCGACCTCCGCCCGACCGGCTCGCGGCGATCGCGTAATAAGACGCCCGATCGAGCGGCCGACGCGGCGGTAGCGCTGATGGCCCGCTACGACGTGTTCGGCTATATGAGCCTGGCGCCGCGATGAGAGCCCGCCGCAAGCGCCGCAGTTCGACGCCCCTTCTGCTGCTGCTCTTGTGCGGCATCTTGGGGCTCTTGGTTTATTTGGAGCTCGAAGAGGGCTTGCGCATATTCGAGCCGCAGCCGGCGGCGGATACAATACCGATCGAGCGCGCCGCCACGGCGAGCGGCCAAGGGCAGTTCGAGGCGGGGCCGGCGGCGATCTTCGCCATGCCGCCGTTGCGCAGCTACGCCGAGATCGTGCGGCGGCCGCTGTTCAATGCCACGCGCCGGCCGCCGGCGCCGGCAAGCGTGGCTGCCATACCGCAGGCCGCGCCCGAATTGCCGCCCCTTCGGTTTTTATTGATCGGCTTGATCGTTTCGCCGGAAGAGCGGGTCGCGTTGATCCGGCCGGGCGACGGCGGCGCCGTGATCCGTGTGCTGGAAGGGCAGGAGGTGGAGCGCTGGGTGATCGAGAAAATCCTGCCGGACCGCGTGATCGTGCGCCGTGGCGATACCGCGAAGGAGGTATTTCTTCAGATGGATGTCCCCTAGTCCGAAAGAAAGATAAAGAAAAAATAGAGACAATATCTAAGTCGGTTTTATCGAAAGAGACATGACGAGATAATAATTATTCTTCTATGCGTTTCTTGTCTTCCTTGTGTTTTCTGAGATGTTTTTCGAGAAAAATTATTCGGGCCTGAATTTTTGTTCCCTTGTTGGAAATATTACTTGTAGAATGCCTGAAATTAATGCTGTGAAACACGGCCCGGTTGAAGAATGAGGCGCGTGCGGGAGATACGAACAGGCTATCGAGGGGTCCGGCCACGGTTTGGTGGCGTGCGCGCACTGGCGTGCTTGACGCTCGTCCTTTCCTTGGCTGGGTGCTCCTTCGTGCCGTTTTGGCAGTCCGAGGCCGACGCTGTCGGGGACGCACCGGGTCTGCAAGCCGGGCAGGCCGTGATGACGGCTCCGGATGCGGCGGCGGCGGACGCGGTGGTGCTCAATATCGAGGCCACCATCGTGCCCGTGGATTCGATCGGTTCGTCGGCGTTTCCGTTCGTCGAATACGGCACCGGGGAATTCTTCGACCGCGCGGCGGCTTCGGCTCGGCCGGTCGCGCCGCCGTCGGACGGCGCCATCACGCTCAATTTCGTCGATGCCGATATCCGCGAGGTCGTCA
>JAUVWK010000350.1 GCA_030604165.1 Alphaproteobacteria bacterium
ACCGCGATGTGGTGCTGGTATACGGCGCTGGCGCTGACGCCGCTTGCCGAGGCCATCACGCTGAACTTCACGGTGGCGCTGTGGATGATACCCGTGGCGATCCTGTTGCTGGGCGAGCGCGTCGGCCCCCGCCGCTGGATCGCCACCCTGGTCGGCTTCGCCGGCGTGCTGGTGGTGCTGCAACCCGGCACCACGACGATCGGCACCGGCGGCCTGCTCGCCATCGGCGCGGCGCTTTTGTTCGCCGTTTCGATGGCCCTGATCCGCATGCTCGCGCGCACGGAATCGCCGCTCGCGATCGTGTTCTACATGAATCTGATGATGACGCCGGTCTCGCTCGTTCCGGCGCTCTTGTTCTGGACCACGCCGGCGCCCGATCAGTTGGTTTGGCTAATCGCGGTCGGCCTGGTGGCGACGCTGGCGCATTTCAGCATGGCTCGCGCGCTGACCATCGCCGAGGCCACGGCGCTGGTGCCGCTCGACTTCACGCGTCTGCCCTTCGCCGCCGCGATCGGCTATTTCGCCTTCGGCGAGGTGCCGGGCCTCTGGACCTGGGTGGGCGCGGCGATCATCATTGCCAGCGCGGTCTACATCTCGCGCCGCGAGATACGCCGCAAAAAGGACCCCGGCCAAGCCGCCGGTATCGATGGCTGAAACGCGGGCGCCGCATTCACGACGGGAGAAGAAAATGGAAATCAAGGGTCACACGGCGATCGTCACGGGCGGCGCGTCGGGTCTGGGCGCGGCCACGGCGCGGGCCTTGGCGGCCGCGGGCGCCAAGGTCGGGGTGCTGGACATGAACGAAGAGCTGGCGCACGCCGTGGCGACCGAGCTCGGCGGCGCGGCCGCGGCCTGCGATGTTTCCGACGCGGCCAGCACGGAGGCCGCCTTCGCGGCGGTGCGCGAGGCGCTCGGGCCGGCGCGCATTCTCATCGCCTGCGCCGGCATCGCCGCCGGCGCCAAGCTGGTCGGCAAGGACGGCGCCCCGACGCCGCTCGACAAGCTGACCCGGGCGATCAGGATCAACCTGATCGGCACCATCAACACCATGCGGCTCGCCGCCGCCGACCTGGTGGCGCTCGAGCCGCTCGACGACGGCGAGCGCGGGACGATCGTCACCACCGCTTCCATCGCGGGCTTCGAAGGCCAGGTCGGCCAGGGCGACTATTCGGCCTCGAAGGGCGGCGTCGCCGCCATGACGCTGACCTTCGCGCGCGAGTTGGCGCGCGACGGCATCCGTGTCAACTGCATTTCGCCGGGCCTGATGGACACGCCCATGATGGCCGGGCTGCCGGACGCGGTGCGCGAATCCTTGATCGCCACGACCGTCTTTCCCAAACGCCTCGGCCAGGCGGAGGAATATGCCGCGCTGGCGTTGCAACTGGTGCAAAACCGCTTCATCAACGGCTCGGTGATCCGCTTCGACGGCGCGCTGCGCATGGCGCCGAAATAGCCGCCGCTTGAACGGAAACCGCGCTAGCGGTCCTGCGGCGGGGCGATTTCGTCGATCGCCCGGGCCAGCTTGAAATCGCGCTCGCTCAAACCGCCGACATCGTGCGAGGAGAGGGTGATCTCGACCCGGTTGTAGACGTTGAACCACTCGGGGTGATGGTTCATGGCCTCGGCCATGAGCGCCACCCGCACGATGAAGCCGAACGCGGCGTTGAAATCCTCGAAGTGAAAGGTCTTGCGGATCGCGTCGCGATCCTCCTCGCTCAGGGTCCAGCCATGCAGCTCGTGCAAATGCTCGTTGATGGCGGGGCCCGAAAGCTTGTGCGGCATCGACCACTCCTCGCAAGCAAAAGGCAGTGCCCTTGGCACAAGCCTAAAGTGGCCCTGCTTGGCCGCCGGATCAAGCGCCGCTAAGCTTGCTCCGGCATGAACCAAGCCAAGAGCACAAAGCGCGCCACCGCCCCCGACGCGGCCGAGATCGAGGAGATCGCCAACCGGGCGTACCGTCGGCTGCCGGCGGCGCTGCGGCGTTTTGTCCATGACGTGATAATCCGCGTCGAAGACTTTCCGGGCGACGAAGTGATCGCCGACATGGCGCTGGAAAGCCCGTTCGATCTGTTGGGCCTCTATCAGGGGGTCTCGCTGGACCGCCAAAGCGTCAGCGACGTGCGCCACGACATCGACATGATCTTTCTCTACCGCCGGCCGCTGCTCGATTATTGGATCGAGACCGGCGAGACCTTGGAAGCCGTGGTGCGCCACGTCATGATTCACGAGATCGGCCACCATTTCGGCCTCTCCGACGACGACATGGACAGGATCGAGGCGGAACATTAGTGGATTTCAAGTTTGGGCGCCGCCGGCCCGCACCCGTTCAAACGCCGCCGGCGCCGAGCAGCGGATAGCTCGCCTCGATGCTGTGGATCGCGCCGTTCGACGAGAGGCGGCTCGAATAGAGCTGGAATTCCGAGACCGCGAAGGGCGCGGTCTGGAACAGGGCGTGCTCGGCAAGGTATTCGCTGACGCGGCCGATCGGTGCGTCGCGCAGGCGCGCCAATGTCACATGTGGCGCGAAGTTGCGCGCTTCGGGCGCGAAGCCGAGCCGCACGATGGCGCCCTCCACCTTGTCGCGTAGGCGAATCAGGGCGTCGTCGGCCTCGACCCCGGCCCAGAGCACCTTGGGCGCGTGCCTGGGCGGAAAATGACCGACTCCCTTGAGCGCCAGCGAGAACGCCTCGGCCTCGAAGCCGTCGAGCGCCTCGGCGATGTCGTCGAGTGCGGGACCATCGGCCTCGCCGATAAAACGGAGCGTCAGGTGAATCTGCTCGGGCGCGACCCACTTGGCGCCCGGCACGCCGTGGCACAGCGCCGCGAGCTGCCGGTTGATCGCCGCCGGCATATCGATGGCGACAAAGAGGCGGGTCATGGGATACCTCGTCGCACGGTCGCGCCTCGTTGGCGGCGGGTTGCGAGGCTACGTGCTCTTGCACGCGCCCGCCGAGCGCTGAAGCTTAGGGTTACGCGAAGGCAAAATCCAGCGCCCGGGCAGGCGCGGCCGGGGGCCTCGGCGCCAGCCGAGCATTGAAAATCAAGGGTGTCCGATTAATATAAGGGATCAGACGGATAGGGATCGACCAACGAGGGTGAAGTTCATGGCAATCGGCACGGAACGGCGGCGCGTCGGCGTCCTCACCGAGGCGCAAGTCGATCAAGGCCTGCGCCGCTATATGCTGCGGGTCTACAACTATATGGGCTCGGGCCTGGCGCTGACCGGCATCGTCGCCTATGTGGTCGCCCATACCGGGCTGTTTCAGGTGCTTTATGGCTCCGGCATCGGTTTTGTCGTGATGTTCGCGCCGCTCGGCATCGTCTTTTTCATGGGCCGGCGGATGGAGAAGATGAAGGTCTCGACGGCGCAAATGCTGTTTTGGGGCTTCTCGATCCTGATCGGCGCCTCGCTCTCTTACATCTTTATCATCTATACGGCGACCAGCGTCGTGCGCGTGTTCTTCATCACGGCCGGCATGTTCGGCGCCATGAGCCTTTATGGCTACACCACCAAACGCAGCCTGGCGCGCTGGGGCTCGTTCCTGTTCATGGGGCTGATCGGCGTCGTCATCGCCATGGTGGTGAATATTTTCCTGCAATCGACGATGATGCACTTCATCATCTCGGTGATCGGCGTGATCGTGTTCACCGGGCTCACCGCCTACGACACGCAGCGTATCAAGGCCACCTATGTCGAGAGCGACGGGCATGCCGTGATGGTCAAGAAATCCATCATGGGCGCGCTTTCGCTCTATTTGAATTTCATCAACATGTTCGTCCTGCTGTTGCATCTGTTCGGCGGCACGCGCGATTAGGCGAAGCCATCTCGCCAAGAAACCACCCGGCGGCGCACGCCGGGTGTTTTTTTGCTATGTCTCAGGGGTAGCG
>JAUVWK010000496.1 GCA_030604165.1 Alphaproteobacteria bacterium
CTCGGCGAGCCGCCAAACCTATGCGCGCGGCGCGCTGCGCGCCGCCTTCTGGACCCGGGGCCGAGCCCCTGGGCTTTACACGATGGCGGACGTCCTGGGCTTCGCCTAACTAGAGCATTTCCCCCTGGCGGGGAATCGCACCGGCCCGCGCCCCCTCCGGCCACCCATGGCAGTGTACGCGTGTGGGTGGCCGGGAGCGGGCGCGGGCTGGTGCCGCTTGAACGAAGACCGCTCTAAGCGCCCCAAACTCGGTGACACCGCGCCAAGCCGGAAAGTCTTTGCGCCACACGCGGGCGCCGTTACTGTTGGGCGCCATGCGCAGCGCCGCCATCGAGACGTTTTTCGCCAAGCTTGCCGAGCGCGACCCGACGCCGACGACCGAACTCGCCTACCAAAACCCGTTTACGCTGCTGGTTGCGGTCGTGTTGTCGGCGCAGGCGACCGATGTGGGTGTCAACAGGGCCACGAAAACACTATTCGCCGCCGCCGCGACGCCGCAGAAAATGCGCGATCTCGGCGAGGCGGCGGTCAAGGAGCACATCAGAACGATCGGTTTGTTCAATGCCAAGGCCAAGAATATCGTCGCCCTCAGCGGCCTCCTCCTCGAACGCCACGGCGGCGAGGTGCCGGACGATCGGGCGGCGCTGGAGGCCCTGCCGGGGGTGGGCCGAAAAACCGCCAACGTGGTGCTCAACACCGTATTCGGGCAGCCGACCATCGCCGTGGATACCCATATTTTCCGGCTATGCAATCGCACCGAACTGACGCCGGGCAAAACGCCGCGCCAGGTCGAGGACGGGCTGAACCGGCTGGTGCCCGCGCACTACAAGCGGCACGCCCACCATTGGCTCATCCTCCATGGTCGCTATGTGTGCAAGGCGCGCAAGCCGGATTGCCCGGCCTGCGTGGTCGAGAATCTCTGTCGCTATCCGTCCAAGACGCCGGACATGGCCGTTACGTCAAAACGCGGCGCGGCAGTTCATTCTTGAAACGCTTCAGGGCGACGCGTCCTGCCCGCTTGCCTGGTGCCAAGCCAGAATCATACCGGCGAAACAGGCGCGCTTGCCGACCTCGGCCGGGCCGCGCTGGCGAAACTCGTAATAGGTGACGCGATGGGGCGCCAGAGGGCGGTCGTCCTTATAAAGGAACACGTCCATCACGCAATCGGGCGCGGCGTACTGCCAGACCTCGGCCGGCGTGTCTACGCGCTTGAGGCTGGGTGGTCCCAACGTGCGTTCAAGCTCAAGGCCGTCCATTCCGACCATGCGGGCGGGGTCGTCGTCGATTGCCGGGGCGATGGCACGTGGCGCGGCCGCTTGGGGCGGTAGTGCGGCTAATTGTTGCTCCGCCGACTCGAGGGCAGCTGCCGCGGCTTCGCGGTCGCCGGGCGGCTCGGCCCCATGCGGTTTGGCGCAGGCCGTAAAGAGCAAAGCGACAGCGAGACCGCAGACCAATCCCCGCGCACGGAACGACCCGACGCGGCGGCGGCCAACCATTCGGGCTCTCAAGTGGCTTTGGTCAAGTCCGAGGTATCGATTGAGCCGAGGGTGAGCGGCTCGGACTGGGGTTCTTCAACGGGCTTGAGGTCGGCTTCGCGGCTGGATTCGTCGAACTTAACGTCGCCGTTGATTTGGCCGCCGCGCTCCACTTCGAGCTGGCCATACCGGATGATGCCGTTCAATTCGCCGGAGGCATGCACCAGCAGACGGCTGTGCACCGTCAAATTACCCTCGAAGGTGCCCGCGACATCGGCGTTGTCCACCACGGCATCGCCTCTGAAGCGGCCGCCAGGGGCGATTTCCAGAAGCCGGCCGCCCGACATGGTGCCATCCAAGGAACCCTCGACGACCAGACGGTCGCAGTCGGTAATCTCGCCGCCATTGAGGAAGATCTCCTTGCCGACGATCAGCCGCTTGTTCTCCGGGTCCGAGCGCGACGGGGTCTCGGCGGGTTTTTGGCCGGGAATATCGCCGGCCCGGTGGGGCACGTCGGGGTGGAAGGGGACGCCAATGTTGCGCGACTCGCGCGTGCCGCTCCGCGGCAAGGGGTCGAGGTGGCCGCGATCGGAGCGGGCGGCACCCGTGGCGGCGGAGCCTGAGGAATCGGTAGATTGTGAGCTTCTACGGCGGAACATGATCCTCCACCTATGTCATCCAAGGACGGTCATTGAGACACGCACAGTGAAGATCGGTACGCGCCAAACTGCCTGTATGGAGCCCGATAGGGCCGCTAAACCCCTATCAACACCGAGGCCTCCGGCTGTTCGCCGCGGCGCCCCGATCGTCAAGCCCGGACAGGCGGGCTCTCGAGCTCAGACCTAGTCATACCATGATATAGATGGACCATGAAAGCGGTCGCTATCACCGGAGCGATCAAGTTGAGCACCGGAATGGTGAACAATAGAGCGACAATCACTCCCGAGACAAATATTTTCAGTCGGTGGCGGCGGCGCAGCGCCCGGGTTTCCTTAAAATCAACGCGCCTGGGCGCGACCACTTCCATGTATTCGCGCCCCAGCAAGGCCCCGTTTATCCCGTAATACAGGAAGGGATGAATAATATTCGCGCCGGGGATGAAAGCGATCGGCAATAACAAGAGATTAAACAACGCCATGAGCAGGCCGAGCCGAATCCCGGCCACCGTGTATCGCCACAGCGAAGCCGGTCGCGCCTTCGGCAGATGCGGGTAATGGCGCGCCTCCACCGCGTCGGCGACCTGATCCAGAAATACATAGACGTGCTCGCGGCCGAGCTCGTCTATGTGTTTCTGGATCAGGTCGCCGACGCGGTGGAGGCGCGCCATTACCCGCATC
>JAUVWK010000380.1 GCA_030604165.1 Alphaproteobacteria bacterium
CCAGGCCAAAACCGGCTTCGTCGCCGCCGTGAGCCACGAGATTCGCACGCCGATGAACGGCGTCATCGGCATGACCAACCTGTTGCTCGATTCCGAGCTGGACGAAGAGCAACGGAGCAACGTCGAGGCGGTCAAGGAATCGGGCGAAGCACTGCTTGCGCTGATCAACGATCTCCTCGACGTGACCAAGCTGGAAGCCGGCAAGGTGGAGCTGGAACTGGCGAACTTCGGACTCAAAGACCTGGTCCAGCGCGTTGCCACCCTCATGAAACCAACCGCGCAAAACAGCGGCAACACGATAACGATCGAAATAGCGGCGGATGTTCCCCCTCATGTGCAGGGCGACGCCGGGCGCTTGCGTCAAGTGCTGTTCAACCTGGTTGGCAACGCCATCAAGTTCACCGAACACGGCACGGTGGCGATCAGCGTCGCCAAGGTCGGCGGCGAAGCGGCGCGGCCGCTGCTCCGCTTCGAGGTCCGCGACTCCGGCGTCGGCATCGCGCCCGCGGTGCAGGATAGCCTGTTCGACAAATTCACCCAGGCCGATCCCTCGATCGCTGGGCGCTATGGCGGCACCGGCCTGGGGCTCGCGGTGTGCCGGGAGCTCGTCACCCTGATGGACGGCGAGATCGGGCTCGACAGCACGCCGGGGCAAGGCAGCCGGTTCTGGTTTACCGTGGCGTTGCCGCGCGCGGCAGCGCCCGCGCCCGCGCCGACAAAGACCGGGGCCGCGCCGACCGAGACGAAGACGGCCGCAGCCGCGCGGGCGCTCACCATCCTCCTGGCCGAAGACAACCCGATCAACCAGCGCCTGGCGATCGCCCTGTTGACCAAGGCGGGCCACCGCGTGGAGGCGGTGGACAACGGCGCCAAGGCAGTGCGGGCGGTGAGCGAACGCACCTACGACCTCGTGCTGATGGATATTCAAATGCCGGAGCTGGATGGCCTCGAGGCGGCCCGCCAGATCCGGGCCCTGCCCGGTGCCGCGGCGCGGACACCGATCGTCGCCATGACGGCCAACGCCATGGCCGGCGACCGCGAGAAATATCTTGCCGCCGGCATGGACGACTATCTCTCAAAACCCATCGATATGGCCCTGCTCTCGACCGTGATCGAGCGTTTCAGTCCCGCCGCCGCGCAGCAGAGCGAAGCGCCGCAGGCACCCCCGAGTTCGCCGGCGCGCGGGCGCAAGATCCCGTTCAGCGAACTCGAAGACACGATGGAGGCGGATGCGTTGCAAGGCCTCGTCGTCAAATACATCGTCGACAGCCAAACCCGGATGCAACGGGCCCGCGAGGCGGTCCGCACCGGCAACCACGAAGCGCTGCTCCGGGAAGCCCACGACTTGAAGGGTGCCCTCGGATTGTTTGGCGCGGCCGAGGCGAGCCGGTGCGCCGGCAGGATTACGCAGGCCTGCCGGAACGAGCAACACCAGGAAGCCGCGACCCTGGTCGATGAGCTGGCCGTGGCTGTCGAAGAGATGCTGAGCGACCTCGCCAAACGCTATCCTCAGGCCGACGCGGCGGCGCATTCCTGTGCGCCGCAGAGCAATATCGGCGCGCCACGGCAAAGCGGCCCGATCCGGCGGGCGCCGACCGTGAGGCCGCGCGAGCCGAAAATACCCTAGGGTCCCGATTCGACAGCGGAATCCGCTTCAGGCATGATCCCTTACGTTCGCGCTGCCCCGACGGCCCCACGGGGCCGGTCACTTCAACCGAGCGCCGCCGCGCGGCGTCATCAACGAGAGCGGCCATGCGTATCGGCGTCAGGCGCCATCAAACGGTATCGGCCGTCGCCCTGGGCGCAATCCTCGTGCTCGCCGCTTGCACGACGTCGACGCGAACCGAAAGTCCCGGCGCCAACTACAGGACGCTCGAGCCGGAACCGGCGGCGTTCGAATTATGCTTCAATCACGGCTGCATCGACCGGGCCGTAATCCGTCTGGAAGAGCAGCAGTGGGCGCAAGTTCGCGCCCGCTTCATGCCCTCGCCCGCCAGCGCGGCGGAAGAACGTCTGCGCATCGCCGAGGCCGTTGCCTTGTTGGAGGCGATGACCGGAGAGCAGGCGGGCACCTCGGCCGACATCGGCGGCACCTTTGCCGGTTTTCTCCACGATAAGCAACTCGACTGCATCGACGAATCGATTAACACCAGCACCTATCTAATCCTGTTACGCCAGGCCGGATTGCTGCGCTGGCACGTCTTGGCCAACCCGGCCTCGCGCGGCTATTTCTTGCTCGGTTGGCCCCATGCCACCGCCGTGGTGGTGGAAACCGAGACGGCCAAGGCCTACGCGGTCGATTCGTGGTTTCACGATAATGGCCACCCGCCGGCCGTCGTTCCCCTCTACGACTGGTATCGCGGCTGGAGCCCCGACGACGTTTGAGCCCGCCAAGCCAATCTCTCAGGCGATTGCTGTCCCGTTCCGGGATTAAGTATGCGGTTAGACTTAACCGGTAAGATTGCTCTGTACGGTTGCGGGTGGCGTTAATCGAAAGCCCCGCGACACCGGTCGGGAGAGCATGAGATGAGGCGAAAATCCGCCACCCTGGCGACAGCCTTTACCTGTCGGCCAAGGACGCCCGGACGGGCGTTCGCTCAAGTGCGCGACCGCAGCGCGACAGACGTGATATCTCCGTGGAGCGAGGTCGAGGCGCGCACGCTGACGAGTGCGCGGGCCGCCTGCGCAGCTGCCCTCTGGCCGGACGAGCCTGGCGCGAGCCGAACGCCGTCGGAGCCGCGCCGAGACCATGTCCACGCAGGTCGGTACCGTTTGGATAGATAGCGGGTTATGGCGTCGCCTGGGCGAGACTCGCCGGCGCCGAGGCGCCGAAAAACTCGACGCTGTTACGCTCGGCGCCCGACGGCAGTGGACGGGTGGGGTCCGCGATCCAGGCCGCGATATCGGTGCGCACATTTTCGGCGCTGAGATCCCGCAGCAGCATGTGATAGCCCTCGCCGTAAACGGCGACACGCGCGTCACCGGCAACGAGCCGGGCAACCAGTTTGGCCACCGGCTCCTTGGGAATGATTTGATCGTGGGCGCCGTAGAGCACGAGCACCGGCTGGTTCAAATCGCTCACGCTGTTCAGGGCCTCGTCCATCAGGTTCACCAAGCCCCAAATGGCGTCTACCCTGGTTTTCTTGATGACCAGCGGATCGTCGCGCTGGGCGCGTAGCATCGCGATATTATCGCTGGCCACGACACCGAGCCCGCGCCCGGTCAGCTTCAGCCACGGCACGGTGTGTGCGCCGAGCCAGAGCGTGGTGCGATAAATCGGGTTCATCGTGGTGCGGCCCCGCACCGCCGGTGCCACCAGGATGACGCCCTCGGCCGTCAACGGCCCGTCTCGCGCGGCGGTGAGCAGCACCGCCGCACCCATGCTGTCGCCGAGCAGATAGAACGGGAGGTTCGGGTAGCGGGCTCGGACCAGCGCCGCCGCGGCCCGCATGTCCGCCACCAGCGTCGCGGTGCCGGGCCAGATACCCGGCGTTTCGGTCGCGCCGAAGCCCCTCTGGTCGTAGGCGAGGGTTGCGATGCCTTGTTCTGCCCAATATTCAGCGGCTTCGGCGAAAGCGTTGCCGTAATC
>JAUVWK010000407.1 GCA_030604165.1 Alphaproteobacteria bacterium
ACGGACTAGCGAAGGGAAAGCTCAAAGCGGTAGCGTCACGATGGCAAAGAAAAAAACGATACGGACCATTCCGCAAGAGCGGACCTCGATCCCGGTACAAGAACCCGCGCAGCGGGTGCACAATTTCGGCGAGGTCGCGCTCGGCTATCGCCTCGAGGATACGCTGCGCGAGTGCGAGCGCTGCCTGCTTTGCCCTGAGGCCAATTGCGTGCCCGGCTGTCCGGTTTCGATCGATATTCCCGGCTTCATCGAGAAGATCCTGGAGCACGATTATCGCGGCGCGTACGACCTCATGACCGACGCCAATTTCCTGCCGGCCATTTGCGGCCGGGTCTGCCCGCAGGAAGATCAATGCGAGGGCGTCTGCCCGGTGGGCGATACGCTCGAGCCGGTCGCGATCGGCAGGCTCGAGCGCTGGATCGGCGATCTGGCCATCGAAAAGGGCTGGCGCAACGTGCCCTATATCGAGCCCAACGGATTCAGGATCGGCATCATCGGCTCCGGCCCCGCGGGCATGGCCTGTGCGGCCGACATGGCGAAAGCGGGCTGCGAGGTCACGGTCTATGAGGCGCTCCATAAGCCGGGCGGCGTGTTGCGCTATGGCATCCCCGACTTCCGCCTGCCCAACGAGGTGATCGACGCCGAGCTCGGAAACTTGGCGCGCCTGGGTGTCAAGGTCGAGTGCAACACGCTGGTCGGACGCATGTTCACCATCGAGCAGATGATCGGTGAGATGGGCTATCACGCCGTCTTCGTCGGCACCGGCGCGGGCTCGCCTAAGTTCATGGGAATTCCGGGCGAAACGCTCAACGGCGTGCTGTCGGCCAACGAGCTCTTGACGCGCTGCAACCTGATGGGCGCCGGCGATTTTCCGGCGCACGACACGCCGCTGCATCTCGGCCGTCATATCGCCGTCATCGGCTCCGGCAACACCGCCATGGACGCCATGCGGGTGTCGCTCCGCCTGGGCGCGGAGAAGGTTTATTGCGTCTATCGCCGCACCAGGGCCGAGAGCCCGGCGCGGCTCGAGGAAATCGACCACGCCGAGGAAGAGGGCGTCGATTTCCAGTGGCTGACGGCGCCGATCGAGATTCTCGACGACGGCGAGGGCAACGTCCGCGCCATGCGCTGCCTCCGAATGGAATTGGGCGAGCCGGACGACTCCGGCAGGCGGCGGCCGGTGCCGATCGAGGGCAGCGAATATGAGTTCGAAACCGACATGGTGGTCTATGCCATCGGCACCAACGCCAACCCGATCCTCGGCCAGACCTCGAAGCTCAAGCTCAATAAATGGGGCTATATCGAGACCGACGAAACCCTCGCCACCTCAATGGCGGGCGTCTACGCGGGCGGCGACATCGTCACCGGCGCGGCCACGGTGATCTTGGCCATGGGCGCGGGCCGCAAGGCGGCGCGCGGCATGAAGGCCTATCTCGGCCTCCGCGATAGCGACGCCGTCTATTTACCCGAACGCAAGGGCGGCGACGGTAAGCTGTTCGGCATCGACCGCGAGGAGAAAAACTTTGCCCGGGTTCATCTCGCCTAGCAGTTGAGGATTGTCCGGAATGGATCAAATAACCCAGGACAGGAAACGCAAGTCGAGCGCGATGACGCAGAGAAAGCGAAACCCGCGCTCGGCGGCAAAGAGTAGGCAGGCCGTGACGCTGACCGAGCATATCGTCGAGATCATCAGCGATTCCGGCGAGGGCGCGCAGAAATGCGGCCAGTCCTTTGGCTCGATCGCCGCGCGGATGGGCAACGGCATCTGGACCGTCGAAATCATTCCGGCCGAAATTCAGCCGCCCGCGCGAAGCATCGCCGGGGCCAGCGGCAACCGCATCCGCGTGGGCTCTCATCATGTCACCAACGGCGGCGACGAAGCCGATCTGGTGGTCGCGCTCAACGAGCAGGTGCTGCTCTCCCGGGTGCACGCCCATGAGCTCAAGCCCGGCTGCATCATTCTTCTGGAAAACAAATGGCGCACGGATCAGGACCCCGAGATCGCCGCCTCCTATGTTGCGACCCATGATCAGCTCGTGGCCGACGGCTATAAGGTGTACGAGATCGCGATGGAGGAGGAATGCCTGCGCCATGTCGACGACGCGCGGCGCGGCAAGAACATGTTCGTCCTCGGCATGCTCTGCGCCAGCTACAGCCTGGATCACGCCATGGCGCGGGAGCAGATTTCCTTCATCTTCGCGAAAAAGGGCGGCGACGTCATCAACGCCAACTTGCGCTTGCTGGAAGCGGGCCGCGCGTGGGCGGAGGCCAACCTCGATTTCAAGTTCAAGATCCCTGCCTCCAAGGCACGCGAGCCCAAGATCGTGGTCAACGGCAACACCGCGCTCGGCCTCGGCGTGATGGCGTCGGGCATGCAGGTCTGCGCGATGTATCCGATCACGCCGGCGACCTCGGCGTCGCACTATTTGAGCGACGTCTTCGAGAAGGTGGGCGGCGTGGTGCATCAGGCGGAAGACGAGATCGCGGCCTGCGCCTTCGCCATCGGTGCCTCCTATGCCGGCACCTGCGCCTTGACCATCACCTCGGGGCCTGGCTACTCCTTGAAGCAGGAGGCGCTCGGTCTCGCCGTGATGGGTGAAATTCCGCTGGTCGTGGTGAATGTGCAACGCGGCGGGCCGAGCACGGGGCAACCCACCAAGGGCGAGCAGGGCGATTTGCTCACCGCCTGTTTCGGCAGCCACGGCGACGCGCCGAAAGTGGTGCTGGCGGCCGCCGACATCGAAGACTGCTTCTATTCGATGATTACGGCGCGCAAGATCGCCGAGACCTTCAACATGGTGGTCGTCGTGCTGACCGACGCCAACCTGGCGACCGCGCAGCAACCCTTCCGGCGGCCGGAGTTCAACGAGGCGTGGCTGGCGCCCCCGGTGGATCAAAGCGCGATCTCGGGCAAGGCGATACCCTACGATTGGAACGAACAGACCGGACTCGCGCGCCGCTTGGTGCCGGGCCAACCCAACGGCATGCATTGCCTGACCGGATTGGCGCACGATCGCTTGAGCCATGTCGCCTACGATTCGGAGAGCAACCAGGAAGGGATTCGGCATCGCAGCCTGAAGCTCGCCGCCTTGCAGAAAACCCTCAAGACGCCGCCGCTGTTCGGCGGCGACGACGGCGAGCTTTTGATCGTGGGCTGGGGCAGCACGAAAGGCGCCATCGAGGAGGCCGTCGAGCGCGCCCGCGCCGATGGTCACGAGGTGTCATCGATGCACCTCAAGTTCCTTCAACCCTTGCCGCCCGGCATCAAGGACGCGCTGCAGCGTTTCGATCAAGTCCTGACGGTCGAGAACAATTGGAGCGACAGCCTGGACGACCAGGTCATCGACGAGGACAACCGGCGTTATTCGAACCTGGCTTGGCTGCTGCGCGCGC
>JAUVWK010000463.1 GCA_030604165.1 Alphaproteobacteria bacterium
CCGAAGGTTCGCCTCGAAGCTCCGCTTGGCGCCGTTATCGGCGAGCCGTTCGCCATGCAGGATCCGGTCGACCTCGTCGGCGAAGAGCTTGGCGGCGCCGCCCCGGCGCGGGTGCGCGCTTTGCCAGGCCGACAAAAAGCGCCGGTAGTCGGCCCGCCGGCACTCCGCGCAGGGGCGGTGACCGGCGGCGAAGGCGCTCGCCTCGTCGAGAAAGAACAGCTCGGTGTAGCGGCCGGGCGCCATGACCTGCCGACGGCGGCCCTTGAAGCGGAGCTGACAACAGATCCAGCGGCGCGACACCCAGCGGCGTTTGCCGAGCGCGCGCCGGTCGTCGTGCAGACAGCCGCCCCGGTTGCCCAGCCAAGCACCCCGGGCGGGCGCGCGGATGATCTCGCCAAACGGCGTGACGCGATTTTGCAGCGGCCGCTTCAAGCCGCGCCTCCGGACGCCGTCGGCCGTCAGAGTTTGCGCGCCTGGCGGTGGCCCTCGTAGACGGCTTCGTAGGTGCCGCGTGGCGCGGTGGCGTCGCCGATGGTCTCGACACTCGTGCCACGCTGCTTGAGCGCGTCGTAGAGCGCGCGCTCCGAGCGCCGCCCCGTCGCCATCACCAGCCAATCGGCCTTGATCTCGCTCTCGTCCTTCTCGTGATGGACGTTGTAGAGCGTCACCTTGTCGCCCTCGATGCGCCGCACGAAGCGGTCGCACACCATGCGCACGCCGCTCTGGTAGAGCTTGGGCAGGATCCAGTCGAGATAGACATCGAGGATGGTCTCCATGCCGATCATCGGCCAGCGCGTCACCAGCGTCACGGCGGAAGCCCCGCTCTCGGTCAGGGCGACGGCGGTCAGCGGCCCGATGACGTCGCACATGTCGTCGAGCACCACCGCCTCACCCGGGAACGAGGCGCCCGCGGCGCGCGTCCGCGCGGTCACCACCTCGTCCCAACCGATCCAGGTGCCGCTCTCCCAGCCGGGCAGCGGCTCGGCCGTCCAGCCCTGGAAGCCGTCGACGCAGGTGCTCGAGCCGGTGGCGACGACGACGTGATCGGGGCGCTCGGCGGCCAGCAGAGCGTCGATACCGTCCGCCGTCACCGGGGATCCGGTGCGGATCTCGGCGCCGTTCTTGCGTGCCTGGTCGGTGAGCCAGCGGGCGATCTCGCCATATTCGGCGCGGCTCGGCAGCAGCGATTGCAGGCGGACATGGCCGCCGGTCTCCGCCTCGCCCTCGAGCACGACCACGCCGTGGCCGCGCGCCGCCGCAACACGGGCATATTCCAGACCGGCCGGCCCGCCGCCGAGCACCAGCACTTTTTTCGGTGTGTCGGTCTTGACCAGGGTGCCTTCGCCCCACGCGGCCTCGCGCCCGACGGCCGGGTTGTAGACGCATTGCACGCGGGCGCCCCGGCTCACGCTTTTCCAGCAGAAATTGGCGGCGACGCAGGTGCGGATGTCGTCGGCCCGGCCCTGCTCCGCCTTGACCGCCCAATAGGGGTCGGTGAAAAGCTGGCGCGCCAAGCAGATGGCGTCGGCGTCGCCCGCCTCCAGCAGGGCCTCGGCGACATCGGGCGTGGTGATGCGGCCCACCGCCAGGACCGGCTTGTTGGAAACCTCGCGGATCTTCCGGGCATAGCCGCGCTCCCAGCCGCCCTCGAACTCCATCGGCGTATGAATGAAGGCGTGGTGCACGCCGGCCGAGACGTCGACATAGTCGATGTCGGCGGCCTTCTCGATATCCGGCACGATCTTGCGGATGTCGTCGATTTCGAGATCGCCGGGCCAGAACGAGGTCGAGTTGATGCGGTAACCGACGAAGGGCTCGTCGCCGACCGCCGCGCGCAGCCGACGCAAGACCTCGACCGGAAAGCGCAAGCGCTTCTCGTAGGAGCCGCCCCAGGCGTCGGTGCGCTTGTTGTAGAGCGGCGAGAGAAACTGCCAGGGCAAATAGCCGTGGCTGAGATGCAGCTCGACGCCGTCGAGGCCGGCCGCGATGGCGCGCTTGGCGGCGCTGCCGTAGGCCTCGATCAGCTCCTGAATCTCCTCCTCCTCGAGTTCCTTGGGCGTCGAGGCGCCGGGAAACTCGCCGAGCGGCACCTGGCTCGGCGAGAGCGTGTACCAGGTCGCGTCGGGGTCGAAGCCCGGCGCCTGCTTGTAGCCCGGAAAGCCGCGCACGCCCGAATGCCAAAGCTGGATCGCCAGCTTGCAGCCGTGCGCGTGGACGGCGTCGGCGATCTTGGAAAGCGGCTCGATCTGCCGGTCGTCGAAGAGCTGCGGCATGAGCAGCGGCGCCATGATCGAGCTCGGGTGCACATGGGTGCCGCCGATGATGATCAGCCCCAGGCCGCCTTTCGCCCGCTCCTCGTAATAGGCGGTCGCCATGTCGGTAAAGAGCCCGTTCCACGGGTCCGACACCCAGCTCGGGCAGGTCGGCGGAAACACCACCCGGTTCTTGATCTTGGTGTTGCGAATGGTCCATTCCGAAAAGAGCCGGGGATATTTCGCCATGGTCTTTCCTCCTGCGCCGCTCAGACCGGGCGCACCCAGATGGCGCTGTCGTGAAACGCCGCGCCGCCGATCGGCTTGACCGGATCCGCGCCGGTCAGCGCATTGATGCCGATGCCCTCCTCGAAGGCCGCGTTGGGCCAGATGCTCTCGACCACCACGACGCCGCGCTGCAAGCCGTCGAAATGCTCGGCGTGCAACACCACCGTGCCGCGGCCATTGCCGAGCCGCAACCGCGCGCCGTCGGCGATGCCGAGCGTTTCGGCGTCGGCCGGATGGAGCTTGGCCGTGGGCCTACCCTCCTTGCGCCGCGAGGTCGGCGTCTCGGTGAAGCTCGAATTGAGGTAGTTGCGCGCCGGCGCCGCCACCAGGCGGAACGGCAGCGCCGCGCTGGTCGCCTCGATCACCTCCCAATGGTCGGGAAACGCCGGCATCCCCTCGGTCCAGGCCACGCCATATGACAAGCCGGCGCTGCTCCAGGAGGCCGGCGCGAAGCTCTTCCAGTCGGGTTTGAAGTGAAACTTGCC
>JAUVWK010000515.1 GCA_030604165.1 Alphaproteobacteria bacterium
CCGATGTCGTCGCCCTGCTGGATTGGGCCGACGGCGCCGACGCGGCGGTGATCCCGTTCGGCTGCGGCTCGAGCGTGGTTGGCGGCATCGAGCCCGCCGTCGGCGATGGCTTCGCCGGCACGCTCTCGCTGGATCTCAGGCGCATGGATCGGGTGCAGGAGATCGACAAAACCGCCCGCGCCGCGCGCATCCAGGCAGGGGCGCTGGGGCCGGTGCTGGAACGCCAGCTACGCCCCGAAGGCTATACCTTGCGGCATTTTCCGCAGTCGTTCGAGTTCTCCACGCTCGGCGGCTGGATCGCGACCCGCTCCGGTGGCCATTTCGCCACGCTTTACACCCACATCGACGAATTCGTCGAAAGCCTGCGGGTGGTGACGCCGGCCGGCATCGTCGCATCCCGGCGTCTGCCCGGCTCCGGCGCCGGCCCCAGCCCCGACCGGCTCATGATCGGCTCGGAAGGCGCGCTCGGCGTCATCACCGAAGCCTGGATGCGGATCCTGGAGCGTCCCAGCCACCGCGCTTCGGCCGCGCTCCGCTTCGACGACTTCTACCGTGCCGCCGAGGCGATCCGCGCGGTGTCGCAGACCGGGCTCTACCCCACCAACTGCCGCCTGGTGGACGCCGAGGAAACCGCGCTGGCGGGCGCCGGAGACGGCAGCTTTCACCTTGTCATCGTAGCCTTCGAGAGCGCCGACCACCCGGTGGACACCCAGATGGCGCGGGCGCTCGAATGTCTGGGCGATCATGGCGGCGTCTATGAGGGCGAGCAGGTCGGCGCGGCCGGCGCGCGCGACCCCGTGGCCGACGCCTGGCGCAAGGCCTTTATCCGCGCGCCCTATAACCGCGAGGGCCTGATCGCCCACGGCCTGCTGCACGACACCTTCGAAAGCGCGATCACCTGGGATCGTCTGCCGGACTTCCATAGCAACGTCAAGGCGGCGACCGAGCGCGCCATACGCGAGGTCACGGGCCGGCCGGGCCACGTTACCTGCCGCTTTACCCACACCTACCCCGACGGCCCGGCGCCCTATTTCACGCTGTTGGCGAAGGCCACGCGCGGTAGCGAGCTGGAGCAATGGCGGGCGATCAAGAGTGCCGCATCCGACGCGCTGATCGCAGAGGGCGGCACGATCACCCATCATCACGCCGTCGGCCGCGACCACATGCCGTGGTACGACGCGCAGCGCCCGGCGCTATTTGGCGAGGCGTTGCAGGCGGCCAAGCGCGCGCTCGACCCGAACGGCATTCTCAATCCCGGCGTGCTGGTGGCGCCGCAGCGGTAACGTCCACCTCAGGGGAGGCTCAAGCCATGCCGCCAAAGAGGAGCTCGATCGATTCCTGAAGCGCGCGCCCACCGAAGAGATCGCCAAGGCGCCGCGCCGGCCGCGCGAGCGCGCCGCCGGCCCGCCCGCCCTCGCCGCGCCCGGCGCACGACCAGCGGATCCGCCAGCCCGGGGGCCGAGTTGCCGCCGCTCGCGCTGACCATGGGAGAGCCCGCCGGCATCGGCGGTGAGATCGCGCTCAAGGCGTGGCGGCATCGCGCGGAGGGGTTGCCGGTATTTTTCGCCAGTGACGATCCGGCGCGGCTTACCGCGCTGGCGCGCCAGCTCGAGCTCGACGTGCCGGTCCGCGAAATCGAGCAGACCGAGGAGGCGGCGGGCGTCTTCGCCTCGGCGCTGCCCGTGCTGCCGCAGGTCGTGCCCGCGCCGGTCGTCTACGGCCGGGCCGACCCCGCCAATGCGCGCGCCGTGATCGCCTCCATCGAGCGCGCGGTGTCGCTCACGCTGACCGGCGAGGCGGCGGCCGTGGTGACCAATCCGATCCAAAAACGCAGCCTCTACGAGGCCGGTTTCCGTCATCCCGGCCACACTGAGTTTCTCGCCGAGCTGGCGCACTTGCGCGCGGCGCCGGTCATGATGCTGGCGACGGAGGAGCTCCGGGTGATCCCGGTGACGGCGCATCTGCCGTTGCGCGAGGCCATCGCCGCGCTCGAAACCAGGACCATCGTGCATTGCGGTCGGGTCGCGGCGCAGGCGCTGATGCGGGACTTCGGCATCGCCGCGCCGCGGCTCGCCATCGCGGCGCTGAATCCGCACGCCGGCGAGGGCGGTAGCCTGGGGCGCGAGGAGGCGGAGATCCTCGCACCGGCGGCGGCGGCCCTGCGCGAGGCCGGCATCGAGGTGATCGGCCCGGCGCCCGCCGACACCCTGTTTCACGAGGCGGTGCGGGCGGGCTACGACGCCGCGCTTTGCATGTATCACGACCAGGCCCTGATCCCGCTCAAGACCATCGATTTCGACGGCGGCGTCAACATCACGCTCGGCCTGCCGTTCGTGCGCACCTCGCCCGATCACGGCACCGCGCTCGATATCGCCGGCCGCGGCGCCGCGCGCGAGACCAGCCTGGTCGCAGCCCTCAGGCTCGCCGCCGAGCTGGCGGCGCGGCGCGCGGCGGCGGCCCAACAGTAAGCGCGCCGCGCGGGCCTACTCGATCCCGTTGGCGCGTTGCACCGCGCGCACGAAGCTGATGATCGCCGCCGCCTCTTCGTCGCTCACCTCGGGCATCGGCGGCATGTTGCCGAAGCGCCAATGATGGACGCGGCTGCCATAGCGGAGGGCGCGGAGGAAGGCGAAATCGGCGTGATGGCCGGGCCGGTAGACGCGGTGGATCAGCGGCGGCCCGTTGTCGCTACCG
>JAUVWK010000241.1 GCA_030604165.1 Alphaproteobacteria bacterium
AGAGCCTGCACAAGATCCGCTGCGGCCAGCCGGGCTTCGGCATGGTGGCGTTGACGGTTCTGGATATTCAATACCAGGTGGACATCCTCGCCTATTCCCAGACCCTGCCAACCGAATAAGACCGGAAATAGAAAAACTATGCGGCGCGCGCCAGCGCAGCGTGAATCACGGTTGGATGGTCAGACGATGGCTTTTTGGTAGTCTAACAACCGTGGTTGTGGTTGATCGCAAGGCATTGATTTTTTTTAACCTTTATTTATTTTTCCTGAATTAGCTTGCCCTCGTGGGGTGCTGAAGTCTCTAGCGAGAGCGAGCGGACAAAAAGCCATGCGCGCAGCACGTGGTGCCTCGACGGTTGAATTCCTGAAGCGGCTTGAGGCCGCGTTGGCCGGCGCGCGCCACGGGCCCGCCCGCCGTGCCGGCATTTCCAGGCAACCGGTGTAGGCCCCGATGACGACAGATCATGTCACGGATAGAGCGGGAAGGGGCCGTGCCGGTGTTGGCGAATTGGCGCCGGTTCTGATCGTATTACGCATCTCCATCATCATCTTTGGCGTGGAGGGCCTGATCATGGTTGCCCTCCTGGCGCTGGCACCCGCTTTCAATACCATCGGTCTCCGCTCCGAATGGGCTTTGGCGGCGCTCGATGCTGGCGCGCTGGTGTCGATCGCCAGCCCGCTCATCTATTTCTGGGTGATACGGCCCTACCTATCGGCGCGCGACCGCGCCGAGGCGGGCCTCCGAAGAGATGAGCGCGCCTTGCAAGCGCGCGTCGCCGAGCTCGAGGCGGCGCAACGCAAGCTCGAGCAGCAAAAGGCCGACCTGATCGGCCTGACGAAAAATCTCGACCTCACCCGCGATCAGGCGGAAACGGCGAACCGGGCCAAATCCGAGTTTCTGGCCACCATGAGCCACGAAATTCGGACGCCGATGAACGGTGTGATCGGGATGACCGGGCTGCTCCTCGATAGCGGCCTAAATGACGAGCAGCGAGGCTACGCCGAAGCGGTTCGACAATCCGGCGACGCGCTGCTTGCCCTAATCAACGATATCCTCGACCTGTCGAAACTGGAGTCCGGCAATCTCGATCTCGAAACTATCGACTTCGATGTCGTCCAGACCGTCGAGTCCGTCACCGAGCTGCTCGGCGTCCGCGCCGATGCCAAAGGCATCGAGATTGGCAGTTTCCTTGCGTCCGACGTTGCCGCCAAACTGCGGGGCGATCCCGGGCGGTTGCGCCAGATCTTGCTCAACCTTGCCGGCAACGCGATCAAGTTCACCGACACTGGCTCGGTGTGCATTGAGGTCAGCCCGGTGGCAAGTCCGGTGAGCGGCGCTGGCGATGGCCAAGTCCTCCGCTTCGAAGTCACCGACACGGGCGTGGGCATCCCGCTGGCGGCACAGGAGAAATTGTTCGACAAATTCACCCAGGCCGACGCCTCGGTCACGCGCAAGTTTGGCGGCACCGGCCTGGGGCTCGCCATCAGCAAGCGGCTCGTCGCCGCGATGGGGGGCGAGATCGGTGTCGCGAGCGCTCCCGGGGCAGGGAGTGTCTTCTCGTTTACGGTGCCTTTCGAGGCGGCCCAATCCGACGCACCGGCCAATGGCGTCGCCCGAGACCTCAGCGACCTGCGGCTTCTGGTGGTCGATGATTCGGAACTGAACCGCCGCATTTTCCGCAATCAACTCGAGGCATGGGGGATGACGGTCGCTGTCGTCGCCGACGCGTCGGCCGCGCTGGCCATGATCGAGCGCACCCACAGGAATGGCGCGGCGTTTGACGTCGCGTTGATCGATTACATGATGCCGGGCACGGATGGCCTCGAGCTCGCCCGTCGGATCCGAAAGAACCCGGCTTTCGACGCAATCAAATTAATTCTTGCCTCCTCGACGATGCCAACCGGCGGCGTGGCGGAGGTGCGCGAGGCGGGGTTTGCGTCCAGCCTGACCAAGCCGGTGCGCCAATCGACGCTGTTCGACTGTCTGGCGGGTTTGTTCGGCGTGACGGACCAGGGCGCCACGCCGCCGGCGGCAGCGGAAGACGTCGCCAGCGCGGGCGCCGACGAGCCGGTCCGGGCGTTGCGCATTCTGGTGGCTGAAGACAATCAGGTGAATCAACGGCTGGTCGCCGCCCTGCTCAAAAAGTTGGGCACCGCGCCGACTTGGTGAGCGACGGTCGTGAAGCCGTCGAGGCGGTTCGCCGCGTGCCCTACGACCTGATCCTAATGGATGTCCAGATGCCGGAGCTGGACGGCGTGGCAGCGACGCGCGAGATCCGCGCCCTTCCCGGGACCGTGGCGCAAATTCCCATCATTGCCCTGACCGCCAACGCCATGGCGGGGGACCGCGAAAAATATGTGGCCGCCGGCATGAATGACTATGTGGCCAAGCCCATCGACCTGGACCGGCTGCGCGCCGCGCTGACGCGTTGCGTCCCCGCGGGAGGCACCGACGCCTCTGAGCCGGTGGAAGCGGTATAACCGCCGACTCTGCCGTCCCCTATCCTAGTGGATAGAATCCAACATATGGCACGGCATCGCCTGCGGGTGCTCTCCTACCGAGAAACCGGGATAGGGGATCGTATGGGCGCCATATGTTGGATTTTATCCACTAGACCGTAAGCGCCGGCGCGCCCACGATGGGCGAGCCGAGTGCACGACACGGAGTAGGGGAGTGACATGGCGGGACCGCTGCAGGGCTATCGGGTCATCGATCTCACGACCATGATCTCAGGCCCTCTGGCCACCATGGTGCTGGGCGACCAGGGCGCCGATATCATCAAGGTGGAGATGCCGGGGCAGGGCGACCATGTGCGCACCGGCGGCAACCGCGCGGGCGGCCTGGCCGCGACCTTTCTCAACAACAATCGCAACAAGCGCTCGCTCGCCCTCGACCTGAAGGATCGGCGCGGGCGGGAGGTGCTGAAACGCCTCGCCGCGGGCGCCGACGTCTTCATCCAGAATTTTCGTCCCGGCGTGGTCGAGCGGCTCGGTGTCGGCGAGGCCGCGATACGCGCCGTCGCCCCCACCATCGTCTATGTCTCAATCAACGGCTTCGGCGAGCAGGGGCCCTATGTCGCCAAGCCGGTCTATGATCCGATCATCCAGGCGGCCTCGGGCCTCGCCTCGGTCCAGGGTGGCTCGGATCGCAACCGCCCGCGTCTGGTGCGCACCATCCTGCCCGACAAGCTGACCGCCGTGACCGCGGCGCAAGCCGTCACCGCGGCCTTGCTGGCGCGCGAGCGCAGCGGCAAGGGCCAGCACGTCCGGCTCTCGATGCTGGATGCGGTGATCGCCTTTCTCTGGTCCTCGGACATGGGTAGCCAAACCTTCCCCGACCGCACCGTCAGCGAACAGCAGGCGGCCAGCTTCATCGATCTGATCTATGAGACCAAGGACGGCCATATGAGTGTCGCGGTGATGAGCGACCGCGAATGGGCCGGTCTGGCCCGGGCGCTCGAACGCCCCGCCTGGCGCGACGATCCCCGCTTCAAGACACCGGCGCTGCGCGACAGAAACATCGACGAGCGCTTGGCGCTAACCCAGGAGGTGCTGGCGACGCGCACCACCGCCGCGTGGCAGGAGCGCCTCGAGGCCGAGGGTGTGCCCTGCATGCCGGTGCTGACCCGCAACCAGCTGCTCGACCACCCGCAGGTCGCCGCCAGCGGCGTCATCGTCGAGACCGACCACCCCCAGGCGGGCCGCCTGCGCCAGGCGCGCGCGGCGGCGCGCTTCGAGCAGACTCCGGCCGAGATCCGTCGCGGTGCGCCGTTGCTGGGCGAGCACAGCGACGAGATCCTTGCCGAGCTCGGGTTGTCGACCGCGGAGATCGCCGCGCTGCGCCGCGACGGCGTCGTGGAGGGCCCGGCCGAAACGCCGCTTCCCGCCCAGGCGCTCAGCGATTGAGAGGCCTCCCGTGAGCTGGCGAGACGAGGTCGAGGAGCTGCGCCGCAAGGCCGAGCTGGCGCTTCAGCAGGGCGGCGCGGAGAGTGTCGCGCGGCACCACGCCAAGGGCCGGCTGACCATCCGGGAGCGGGTCGATGCCGTGCTCGACCCTGGCTCGTTTCGCGAGCTCGGCGTTGGCGCTGGTACCTCGGAGCGTGACGAGGAGGGGCGCCTCGCCGCCTTCACGCCGGCCAACTTCGTGCTCGGCTTCGGTGCCATCGACGGCCGGCGCTGCGTCGTCGGCGGCGAGGATTTCACCCTCAAGGGCGGCTCGCCCAACGAGGCCGGCTTGCGCAAGAGCGTCTATGCCGAGGAGCTGGCCTGCCAATATCGTGTGCCGTTGGTTCGCTTGCACGAGGGCGGTGGCGGCAGCGTCGCCGGCGCCGGTGCCAAGACCGTCGGCGATCCGGTCTATGCGCCGCCGCGTTTTCGCTCGGTCGCCGAGGCCATGGCCAGCGTGCCGGTCGCCTCGGCGGCGCTCGGGCCGGTCGCCGGGATGCCGGCCTCGCGGCTGGTCGCCTCCCACTTCTCGGTGATGACGCGGGAAACCTCGCAAGTCCTGGTGGCGGGCCCGGCCGTGGTCGAACGCGCGCTCAGGCGGCGCAACACCAAGAACGAGCTGGGTGGCGCCGATGTCCATAGCCGCAACGGCGTGGTCGATAACCTGGCCGAGGACGAGGCGGACGCCTGCGACCAGATCCGCCGCTTTCTGAGTTTTCTGCCGCAAAACGTATGGCAGCTGAGCGAGGCGGTTTCGGCCGACGACAGCCTCGAGCGCCGCGAGCAAGCGCTGCTCGCGATCGTGCCCAGAAACCGCCGCCATCTCTACGACATGCGCGAGCTGCTCGCGCTGGTTCTGGATCGCGGCTCGCTGTTCGAAATGGGGCGTCTCTATGGCCAGGGACAGATCACCGCGCTGGCGCGGCTCGATGGCCGGCCGCTCGGCGTGTTCGCCAACGATTGCCGCCACCTCGCCGGCGCCATGACGGCGTTGGGGGCGCAGAAGGTGCGCCGCTTCGTCGAGCTTTGCGAGACCTTCC
>JAUVWK010000453.1 GCA_030604165.1 Alphaproteobacteria bacterium
CCTGCGGCGTGATCCGCAACAATTATTTTCAACCCGCCATGCGCGCGCTCATGGCGGCCTGCGTCGAGGTCTGGGAGAGCGACGCGGAAGCCTTTCACTATCACGGCGTGGGCTACCTGCAGATCAGCCCCGAGGCGATGCGCGCCGACGTGGCGCAGATCGCCACCGAGCAAGCGGCCATCGGCTACGATTCGGCGTTTATCGAGGGCGAGGGCGCCTGCAAGCGTTACATGAAGGGTATCTTCGACGATTGGCAGGCCACGGGCATCACTTCGGTGCTGCACGAGAAGCGCGGCGGCTACGCCAACAACACGGCCTCGATTTACGGCCTCGCCACCAAGGCGGAAGCCGCGGGCGTGCGCATCATGACCGGCTTCGAGGTCAAGGAGCTCAAGAGCGCCAGCGACACGGGCGCCATCGCCGCGGTGGTGACCGACCGGGGCACGATCGGCGCCGATTATGTGGTGATTTGCGCCGGCCCCTGGGTGCCGCGGTTGTGGGATATGCTGGCGCTGCCACGCGCCATCACGGTCAAGGGGCCGGACGGGGCGCTGCACGCCGACGTGCCGATGTGGACCTTCTGGTGCTTGCAGGAGGGCACCCTCGGGGTCGAGCCGTCGTTAGGCCTCACCAACGACGGCGCCATGCCGCCCGTGGTTCACGTCGACACCGACGCGCCGCTTTTTTCCGACGTCGACGGCCGTCTGCTCATCGAAGAGATGTGGGGCATCTATTACAAGCCCGACTTCAACTTCAACGGCATCCAAGGCGGCGCGGCGCCCTATCATGTGGCGCGCCCGGCCGAGGACGTCGCCATCGACCCCTACGGCACGGAATCGCCGGAATTCGTCGTCGATGCGGCCTTCGCCGAGATCTGGTGCTCGGCCTTGGCTTTTTGCCAGAAGCGCTACGAAGGCAAGATCGTCACCTATCGCGACGAACCGTCGGGCGGCATCGGCGCCTTCACGGCCGACAGCTTTCCGGTGTTCGACGTGTTTCGCGAGAACTGCTACGTCATCGCGGATTCGAACCACGGCTACAAAATGATCGCCGTCGGCAAGCTGGTCGCCGAAGAAATCCTCGGCGGCAGCAGCGCGCTGCTCGAGCCATTTCGCTTTTCGCGCTTTGCGGAAGGCCGGCTGCACCCCGTCTCGCGCAGCCCGTTTCCGTGGAGCTAGAGCAGCGGCTGATGGCGAAACGGCGATCGGGTCAAGGGCGGGGCGGCGGCCGAATGCCGCAAACGTGCGCGGGAAACGCGACAAAAAGGGATGGCGGATCATGACGGATTTGGAAGCGTTCGTGAGTCGAAAGGACCGCGAAGAGCGGGTCAAGCAGGTGCGGGCCAAGATCGACGAGCTCGGCGTCACCTATGTCTACTTCCAGTTCATCTCCGTGACCGGACGGGTCATGGGCAAAGGGGCGCCCGCCGACCACTGGGAAACCTTCGCCGCGCGCGGCTTCCAGCTGGTCTACGGCTCGACCGCCAATCTGTTCATCGACCGCACCGGACGCTATATCGGCTACGGCCCCGAGGCCTGGGAGCTGGTCGGCATTCCCGAGCCCGAAACCTTCGTGCAGTTGCCGTGGGATAAGCGCGTCGCGCGGGTGTTCTGCACCCTCTTCCGCGGCCGCGAGCACCCCGAGAATCCGGGCAGCTTTCTGACCTCCGATTGCCGCGGCAACTTGCGGCGCATTCACCAGGCGTTTCAGGACGAGCATGACGGCCTGCATATGCGGGTCGGCACCGAACCCGAGATGATGTGGCTGAAGCGCGGCGAAGACGGCAAGCCCGACGGCGGCGTCAGCAAGCCGTTCTGCTACCACATCGACCAGTTCGAGTCGCTCAGGCCGGTCTATATGAAGGTGATCGAGTATTCCCGCGCCATGGGGCTCGACATTATCCAGGGCGATCACGAGGACGCGCCGGGCCAGCTCGAGCTGAACTTCATGTTCGACGATGTTCTGCGCAACGCCGATCGGCTGACGACCTACCGGCAGATCTGCGCCCAGGTCGCGCGCGAGCACAATATTATCGCCTGCTTCATGTCGAAGCCGTTCATGAACGTCTCGGCCTCGGCCTGCCACACCAACCTCTCGCTGTGGCGCGGCGGCGAGGATCACGTCAAGCAGCTCGGCAACGACCCCATGCCGGGTATGGAAGCGCCCTACAGCCATGTCAGCGGCGGCGAAAATACTTTCATGCCGGAGGGCGATAATCCGCGCGAGCCCGGCCGCATCGGCCGCTTCGCCATGGGCGGGCTGATCGCGCATCTGCGCGGGCTCACGGTGCTCGGCTGCTCGACGGTCAACTCCTACCGCCGGCTGCTGGATGTCGGTTTCTGGGCGCCGTTATACGCCAACTGGGGCTATCAGAACCGCACCGCCGGCGTGCGCAACTCGGCCCCCGGCCGCTTCGAGTACAAGACCGTCGATTCCGCGCACAACCCCTATCTGTTGGCCGCCGGCCTGTTGACGGCGATCGACGACGGCATCAAGCGCGAGCTCGACCCGGGCGAGCCCGAGCAGCGCAATATCTACGACGTGATGGATGAAATCTCGGACCGAGACAAAAAACTACCCATCTCGCTCGGCGAGGCGCTGGACGCCTTCGAAAACGACGCGGTGGCCAAGGCGGGGCTGCCGGGCGAGATGTTCCCGGTGTTCATGCACTACAAACGGGACGAGTGGGAGACCTTCCTCGCCACCGTCACCGAGTGGGATCTCGAGACCTATCTCGATTGCCTGCCGTAACCCTGAACCAGGAGCGCTCCGATATGTGTGGCATTGCGGGACTCATTCATCGCGGCAGCAGCGGCGATATCGGCCGGGAAATGACGTCGATGTTGCAATCCTTGCGGCATCGCGGTCCCGATTCCGCCGGCTTCGCGGTCTATGGCCTGCCGCAAAACGGCGACTACGTGCTGCGTTTCAAGGTTGCCGAGCAGGAAGACCTGGCGAAGGGCTTCGATATCCACGGCGCCATTCAAGAGCGCAAGGCGGCGGTGGACGAACGCATTCGCTCCATGGGCGCGACCATCGTCAAGGACGAAGGCGCCACCGAATACGCCTTTCGCTACCG
>JAUVWK010000331.1 GCA_030604165.1 Alphaproteobacteria bacterium
CGCCGAAAGGCGCGCCGCCTGATGGGAATCGCCGAAAGGCGCGCGGCGTGATGGGGCTCGGCTTCACCGTGGCGGCAAGCTGCGGCCGGGCCCGGGCGGGCCGGCTGGAGACGGCGCATGGCGCGGTGCGGACGCCGGCCTTCATGCCCGTCGGCACCGCCGGCACGGTCAAGGGCATGACCGCGGAAGCGGTCGCCGAGACCGGTGCCGAAATGGTTCTCGCCAACACCTATCACCTGATGCTACGGCCCGGCGCCGAGCGGGTCGAACGGCTCGGCGGCCTGCATGGTTTCATGAACTGGCCCGGGCCGATCCTGACCGATTCCGGCGGCTTTCAAGTGCTCTCGCTGGCCGCGTTGCGCAGCCTCGACGAAGCGGGGGTTGAATTTCGCTCCCACGTCGACGGCGCGCGCCACGCGCTAACGCCGGAAAGCGCCGTGGCGATCCAGCGGCGGTTGGGCAGCGACATTGCCATGGTGCTGGACGAATGCACGGCCTACCCGGTATCGGAAGCCGAGGCCGCAGACTCCATGCGCCGCTCCATGCGCTGGGCCGAGCGCTGCCGCGCCGCCTTCGAGACGCGGCCCGGCTATGGTCTGTTCGGCATCGTGCAAGGCAGCGTGTTCCCGGACTTGCGCGCGGAATCGGCGGCCGCGCTCAAAGCCATCGGCTTCGATGGATACGCCATCGGCGGCCTCGCGGTGGGCGAGGGCCGGACACAAATGCTCGCGGTGCTGGACGGCCTCGCCGGGCAGCTGCCGACGGAGCGGCCGGTCTATCTGATGGGCGTGGGCACGCCGCTCGATATCGTCGAGGCGGTGACGCGCGGCGTCGATCTCTTCGATTGCGTGCTGCCGACGCGCTCGGGCCGCACCGGGCGCGCCTACACGGCGGCCGGCACGCTCAATCTGCGCAACGCGCGCCACGCCGAGGATGCGGGTCCGCTCGACCCGGGCTGCGACTGCGCCACCTGCCGGGGCTATGGCCGGGCCTATCTCCATCATCTGTTTCGCTGCAAGGAGATGCTGGGCCCGATGCTGCTGACCCAGCACAATCTGCGCTTCTACCAGGCGCTGATGGCCCGGCTGCGCCGCGCGATCGAAGCCGGGCGATTGGCGGCGCTGGCGGCGGAGCTGGCCCAAGCGGGGGCCGCGGCGGCAGCCGAGACGGAGGCGGAGTAGCGGGGCGGGGGTTCACGGCGCCGCCACCCGAAGCCGGCTTGACCGCGTCATGCGGGCTGCCTAATCTCCGCGCCATCCCGAGCAGCGGGCGCGTAGCTCAGTCGGCAGAGCATCTGACTTTTAATCAGAGGGTCCCAGGTTCGATTCCTGGCGCGCCCACCAACTAGATCAAGAGGATTCCGTCAGGCTCATGACCTGAAGGACGCGGGATTGGGTGCCGCGCTAGCAGACGCTCGAACCGGCAGGCAAAGGAGAAGCGCATGGCGAGTAGGGTTTCGGCGCTCGACGCCACCATTCGGGCGCTCGGCGCGGGCATGGGCGAGTGGAACGACATGGACGTCGCCTTCACCTACCCGAGCGATCCGAACGCCGAGCATGACGCGATTCGGGATGCCGTCGGCATGTGGGATACCTCGGCGCTGAAAAAAACCTATGTGCGCGGGCCCGACGCCCTCGCCGCGGTCGATTACCTCGTCACCCGCGACATGGCCAAGATCTATGTGGGCAAATCGGCCTATGTGCCGATCCTCAAGGAGGACGGCCATTTCTGCGACGACGGTTTCATCTATCGCCTGGAAGACGAGGTCTATTTGGCGGTCACCAGCACGGGCCCGGCGACGGCGCTGCTCCAGGATTGGGCCGCGGGCAGAAACGTCAGCGTCGAGCTCGACGAAAGCCTCCACATGATCTCGGTGCAGGGCCCGGGATCGGGCGCCTTTCTCGACGCCCACGTGGCGATGGATCTCCTCGGCCTGCGCTATTGTCACCAGGCCAAGACGGCGCTGTTCGGCAAGGAGCGTATCATTTCACGCACCGGCTATTCGGGCGAGCGCGGCTACGAGATCTTCGTTCCGGCGGAGGATGCGGTCGAGCTTTGGGGACAGCTCATGGACCATGGCGAACCCCATGGGTTGTTGCCGGTTTCCTTCGCCGGGCTTGAAAAGGTCCATATCGAAAGCGGGCTCATGGCCTACGGCGCCGAGGCGACCGAAGAAAACACGCCCTGGGAGGTCGATTTCGGCTGGGCGATCTCACGCACCAAGCAAGATTTTCGCGGCAGGGAGGCGCTGTTTGCCCTCGAAGGCAAGGAGAAGGTGAAGCTGCGCGGCCTCGTGGCGGAACACGACGCCGAGGTCGAACACCATGCCGCACTGCTGCTCGACGGCGAGAAGGTCGGCGCCGTCACTACCCCGGCTTTTTCGAAGCGGCTCGGACAGTCGCAGGCGTTGGTGCATGTTATTCCATCGGCCGCCGCGCCGGGAACCCGGGTGGCGCTCAAGGGTCCGACCGTCGAATGCCAGGCGACCGTAGCCAGCATCCCCTTCGTCGATCCCGAGCGGAAACGCCTGCACGCCATGTAAAAGGGGATCGCGCCCGACATAACGGGGTGGCTGCTATGCCTTCGCGATAATGTCGAACAGGATGTCGGCCGCTTTCGCCCGGCCATCCTGCTTTTGCATGTGGGCGCTGACCTCTGTCAGGCGCGCCCGCATCGCAGTGTCGCTCAACAACCGTTCAAGGGTGCCTGCGAAGGCCTCGTCGCTCCAGGCGTAGCGCGGCAATTGCGCCCCATAGCCCTTGTCCTCGATGCGTTGCGCGTTGTCATGGCCGTCCCAGCAGAAGGGCATGATGAGGGCCGGCTTGCCGAAATAGAGCGCCTCGTTGAAGGTGTTGTTGCCGCCGTGGTGGATAACGATGTCGACCTGTGGGATCACCGACGGCTGGGGAAACCAGGGCGCGATGTGCACATTGCCCGGCAGGTCCGCATAGTCATCCACCGCGTCGCCGACACTGACCAGCGCGCGAAAAGGGAGCCTGCCGAGCAACTCGATTTGGCGCTTGTTCAGGTCGCTATCGGCCTCGTTCATGCTGCCGGAGCCGATATAGAGCAGCGGCTTGTCGGCGTTCTTCGGGAAGGTGGGAAGCGTGTAGGGCGCGTCCTCGCGAACGCAGCCTTCGAGATACTGAAACAAGCCGGGATCGAGGGGATGGCGCCGTTTGAACTGGAGTTGCTTGGGATAAAGCAGGAGGTTCATCGTCGGCGAGGTCTCGAGAAACTGACCCAGGGGATAGGGCGCCTCGCCCACCGAGGCAAGAAAAGCGTTGAAGCGGTCGTGCACCGGCTTGATGACCTCGAGGAATCGCGTCTGGTAGGCCTCGAAGCAGGCCTTGTCGTTTTCGCCGCAGCCCGAGAGGTGGGGAGGGATGTCCGGGTCGGTAATCTCGTTCTCGGAGCAGGAGACGATGCGAACCCAAGGGCAACCCGCCCGCTTGATCGCGGGAAACAGGATCACGTTATCGAGGCAAATGAGATCGGGCCGGATCTCGTCCAGCGCTTGGGCGAGCTCCTGTTCCACGTAGACCGCCGTGTCGACGATGGTGTCCCAGCAGGCGAAGACATAGTTCGGAAGCTGCTCGATCGGCGACAGCCGGAAATGGGGCAGGTGGGCGGTGATGAAATCCCGCCAGTACTGGCTCGCGGCGGCTTCGTCCATGGGCTCCGACATGGCGACCATGCGTTCAGGAAAACCGAAGCGATCGAAGACGCCCTTGAACGAGCTGTCGGCGACGAAGACAGGGTTGTGCCCGCGCTCGCGCAGGCGCTGGGCGATGCCGACGCAGTTCATGGACGGCCCGAAGGTCGCCTCCGGAAAGAAGACAATGGTCTTGCTGTCGGCCACCGGGCACTCCTTTTTGGCCAAATCCTCAGACTTCCGCGAGCGGACGCCTATCCTTGCCATTCCAGCCGAAAAATGCCGCCTTGGCTATGCCGGGAAATTTGTGTATTGGAATCGGGCTGCTTTTTTTTGCCGAGGCGGACGATGAACGAGCA
>JAUVWK010000155.1 GCA_030604165.1 Alphaproteobacteria bacterium
AGCTCGTAGCGTACGTTCAGCATGGTGATCTCGGGCAGGCCGTAGCCCGAGCCTTTCGCGACACCCCGCATTTCAGTCGTGAATTCGGGATCGAGACGCTCCAGCACATCGGTCCATTTGGTTGCTTCCGCGAGCACGTCGTCGGGCGCGTGCCCGAGCTTGCCGAAGCGATCCAAATAGACGTCGATATTGTTGCGGATGTCGTCGCGCAGCGCCTCGCCGTGGATACGGCCACGCTCGCTCGGATCATTACCAAGATCAAGCACCGGAACGGTCATCGAAGACCTCCTTTTGCCCGCGTTGCTAGAAACCTGCCCTCTCAACCAATCGCTGCGATGTTAGAGCATCGGCGCCGGCATGCAAAGCACGGTGCCGGTCGCGCCTGCCTCGCCCAATTCGGGGCGCCGCCTTATACTCTGGCCATGCGCACCGTCTATGCCGTGCAGCACAGCGAAGCCGAATTTCTCGGCCTGATCGAGGATCATCTCGAGGGCCGCGATATTCGCTTTCATTATCTGCGGCCCTTTGCCAATCGCGGCTGGGTGCCGCCGCGCGCGGTCGATTACGACGCCTTGATTCTGCTCGGCGGCGGCCCCTGGGGCGCGGTCAGCGAGCCGCTCCTGCCAAGCCTCGAGCGCGAGCTGCGGCTCGCCCGGAGCTTTCTCGCCGATCGGCGCCCGGTGATCGGCATCGGCCTGGGCGCGCAAATCCTCAGCCTCGCCGCCGGCGGCAAGGCCGAGGCCGCGGCGCTCGGCTTTACCGTCGGGCGCGCGCGGCGCTTGGCCGACGACGCGCTCAACGGTCATCTGCCGGCGAGCTATCCGCTGGTGACCTATATGCGCGACCGCCCGCTCTTGCCGGAGGGCGCGCGGCTGCTCGCGGCGGACGAGCAGGGGCGCCCGGCGCTCTTTCAAGTCGGCGACAATTGCCTGGGCTTCACCGGCCATCCCGGCATCAAGTCGGGCATGATCGAGGATCTCGTCATGGAATTCGCCGACGCGCCGGAGGATGTCGGCGCCGGGCTAACCCAACTGCGCGCGGCGCAGCCAGAGCTCGCCAGCGCGCTCAGCGGGATCATGGTCGGCGTGATCCAGCTCACCCGCTTGATGCGCCCGCGCGACGATAAGCGGGCCGGAGGCAATAAATAACCACGAATTGTCGTTGCGGCGAGTGCGGCCGCCACGATATATCTGAACCCCGAGGCCAGCATAATCCGAGTTGAAGAGATGGCGGGAAAGCTCTTGATCATCATGGTGAACACCGATCCTCGCAACGGCGAGGAGCTCGGCGCACCGTTCTTTCAGGCCACCGTCGCCGCGGCGATGGATTATGAGGTCGAGGTCGTTTGCACCGCCACCTCGGGCCAGCTCATGCGCAAGGGCGTGGCCGAGAAGCTGGTGGTCAAGGAAGGCTCGCCCAAGAACGTCTACGACTTCATCAAGGATGCCCACGAGGCGGGGGTGAAGTTTTATTGCTGCTCGCCCAATCTCGATCTGTTCGACATGACCGTGGACGACCTGATCCCCGAGTGCGAAGGCATCGTCGGCGGCGCTCACGTCATCGAACAGGTCATGGAAGACGACGATATCCGCGTACTGACCTATTGACCGAGGGCACCGCTGTGGCGCAGGTTTCGGCCGCGATTGGCGATCCGATTTCGGACGCGCCGATCTTAGAGCAGGCGAAGCTCGAGGCGGTATTCGCCGACATCCAGGCGCACCCGCTTTACGACCACGAGCTCAACGGCTGCCTCAATTGCGGCATCTGCACCGCGACCTGCCCGTCGGCCCATTATTACGACTATTCGCCGCGCGAGATCGTGCAGCTGCTCTGGACCGAAAATCTGGAAGGCATCTACGACGCCATGCAGGAAAAGATCTGGGCCTGCGCCCAGTGCTACACCTGCGCGGCGCGCTGCCCGTTCGGCAATTCGCCCGGCGGGTTGGTGATGATCATGCGCGAGACCGCGATCAAGCACGGCATGGAATCGGCCAAGGAGGTGCTGCGGCCGTTCTCGCGCGTCATGCTGAAAATCATCTCGACCGGCAATCAGCTCGCGCCGAACATGATCACGGCCGATCATTTCCCCGATTGGGGGCCCAACGTCAGCAAGGTCGAGGCGCCGCTGGCGGTGCTGCGCAAGGCCATCCCCGTGCCGACCCTGCATACCCTGGACACGGCCTGGGAGGTCAACCTCAAGACCTCGATCGAGCTTTACACGATCTGGGAGGCGACCGGCGTGCTCGACGCGCTGGAGACCATCGACCAGAATCTGTTCGACGTGATCACCGACATCATGGAAGAGAAGCGCGAAGACTACGACGACTGGCTCGAAGAGCAAGAAGACGACGACGATTAGGCTTTAGTCATGGTTTGCCGCGCGCGGCGGCGGGCGGTTTAGGAGATTTCAATGGACGAGAAAAGCGATCACGGGCAGCACTTCACCGGCCATGGCGCTGAGTGGCGTGACGGGGAGCTTGGCCCGGACCAGGCGCGCGCCGCCACCGCCTGGGTCGAGGCCAAGATCGACAGGCGGGCCATGCTGGTCAACAAGGAGCGCGTCGAGGACGTGCGCGATATCATGTGGCAGCTCGAGAAGGATGGCGAAATCCTCGTCCATCGCGTCTCCGAGCAGCATGAGCCGGTCACGGTCAAGACCCTCTATGGCTGGGACAAGCGCATACCCACCAACCAGCTCTGGCACCACAAATCATGCGGCCAGTGCGGCAACATTCCGGGCTACCCGGCATCGATTCTGTGGCTCCAGAACATGCTGGAAACGCGCTATCTGGACGAGACCGACCAGACCTCGTGCACGGCCTGGAACTATCACGGCTCCGGCATCGGCAACGTCGTCAGCCTGGCCAGCGTGTTCCTGCGCAATTTCCATCAGGCCTACGTCTCGGCCCAGGCCCAGGGGCTGCCGGAGGGCTATTACTACCCGCTGGTTCATTGCGGCACCTCGTTCGGCAATTACAAGGAAATGCGCAGCTTCTTGCTCCACTCCCCGGCGCTGCGCGAGCAGGTCAAGACCATCCTCGGCAAGCTCGGCAGGCTGGTGGACGGCAAGCTGCTGCTGCCCGAGGAGGTGGTGCACTACTCGGAGTGGCTGCACGTCGTGCGCGAGCGTATCAAGCAGCATCAGGCGGTCGATTGCGGCGCCATTCGCGCCACCATTCATCCGGCTTGTCATGTCTACAAGATGGTGCCGGAAGACGCGATCTACGACGACGCGGTGTTGGACGGCAATCGCTTGGCGGTTTCGACCTCGCTCGTCGAGACGCTCGGCGCCCAGGTGATCGATTATTCAACCTGGTATGATTGCTGCGGCTTCGGCTTCCGCCACATCATCTCCGAGCGTGAGTTCACCCGCTCGTTCGCGATCGATCGCAAGGTGCGCGTGGCCATCGAGGAGGCCCAGGCCGACGTGATGATCGGCCACGACACCGGCTGCATCACCACGCTGGACAAGAACCAGTGGATCGGCAAGGCGGCCGGCAAGGGTTACGAATTGCCGGTGATGGCGGATTGCCAATTCGCCGCGCTGATCTGCGGCGCCCACCCCTACAAGATCGTCCAGCTCCACTGGCACGCCTCGCCGTTCGAGACCTTGCTGGAAAAGCTCGGCATCGATTGGCGCCGGACCAAGGCGGAGTTCGAAGCCTATCTCACAGAGGTCGAGGCCGGTCGGGTGGAAACGCTCTACGACCCCAAGCTGGCGATCACCTCCGGTCCGGGCTTCGCCGGATGAGCGGGCCGGTTCTGGTGCTCGGCGGCGGTCCGGCGGGTCTCGCCGCCGCCCATGCGCTCGCCGCGGTCGGCCAGCGCGCGGTGCTGGTCGAGAAGGAAGACCGCCTGGGCGGCGCGCCGATCTTGTCCGGCTACGCCAAGCTGGTGCCGTCGGGAGAATGGGCCAAGGACGCGATCGGCGCGATGGTCGAGCGCGTCGAAGAGGACGATCGCGTGGCGCTGCGAACCGCGGTCCAGGTACGGGAGTTTTCCGGTGAGCCGGGGGCGTTTCGCGCCACCCTCTCGGACGGCACCGACCTCGAGGTCAGCGCCGCCATCCTGGCCACGGGCTTTACCCATTTCGATGCCGTGAACAAGCCGGAGTGGGGCTTCGGCACCTACCCGGACGTGGTCACCACCACCCAGGTCGAACAAATGCTCTCAACGGGTGCCGGGGTGCGCTGTCCCTCGGACGGGCGCGAGCCGGAGCGCGTGGCGATTCTGCTTTGCGTCGGCTCGCGCGACCGCCAGATCGGGCGCGAGTGGTGCTCCAAGGTCTGCTGCACCGTCTCGGCCAATCTGGCGATGGAGATCCGCGAGACCCTGCCGCGCTGCCACGTCTACATCTATTACATGGATATCCGCACTTACGGGCTTTACGAAGACCTCTATTACTGGCGCAGCCAGGAGGAATTCAAGGTCAAGTACATCAAGGCGCGGATCGCCGAGGTTACCTCCGACGGCCAGCGCCTGATCGTCAAGGGCGAGGACACCTTGGTCAAGCGCCCGATCACGATCCCCTTCGATCTGGTAGTCCACGCCATCGGCATGGACCCCAATGTCGACAACTTGACGCTGGCCTCGATCTTCGGCGTCAAGCTGGAGAGTCACGGCCACATCGCGCGCGGCAACGCCTATCGGGCCTACAGCGCGACCTCGCGGCCCGGCGTTTTCGTCGGCGGCGCGGCGACCGGGCCGGAGACCATCGACGATTCGATCGCCCAAGGGCAAGCGGCGGCGCTGGCGGCGCTGGCCGCGGTGCAGGGCGCCGTGCGCCAGGCTTCGTAAGGGCTGCGTCATGTGGAACCCGTTACGCGGCAAGGCGGTGGTTCCGCTCGAGGGTCCGGGGCGGCCGCGGCTGGAGCTGAGCGGGCCGCGCCTGGTGCGCGCGTTGGAGGATTTGGTCGCGGCCTGCGAGCGCGAGGGCGGCGTGGAACGCTATGTCGGCGCGCTCGCCCTGAAGTGCGCCCTGTTCGAGGACCTGTTTGGCAAGGGCCTGGCGAGCCAACTCGACGAGATCGCGTTCTACGACGCCTGCGCCTTTGTCGCGCCGGCCCGTCGGCGCGTCGGGCCTTGGCTCGAGCGCCATGGCTTTTCGCCGATGCGCGCCGCGCTCATCGCGTTGCTCGACGGTTGGCGCGATACGACCACCGCCGACAAACGCCTGGCGGCTTTCTGCGGGCGCTTTCCGGACGACGGCGGCCACCGCTGGGTGCGTGACCTCGGCGCCGAGGTGCTGCATTACACGTTGCCGCGGCATTATCCGCTGGCCGCACGCTGGGTCTGGGATCGCCAGGCCAATGCCGGCGTGTTGCGCGAGATCTGGCATGCCCCCGACCTGGATGCGATAAGGCTGGAGGTGGCCGACGATTTCGCCACCTTCGTGACCTTACGCGCCGAGCTCGAGGGCTTTTTGCGGGATAACGGGGTGTTTCGCGACCTGCCCTTAATGGTCGATCTGTTGTGCGCCCATATCTACGGCGCCTATGTGCGCACCCAGGGCGCGGCCTACCTGCGGGCGGATTTTTCGAACCCCGAGGACCACATGCTCTACACCTGCCGCATGCTCGGCCTCGACGGCGTCGACAGCAAGACCGGGCGCACCCGGCTCAAGCTCGGCGACGGTCGCCGGCACGCGCTGGTTGCGACCCGCTTGGCCCACTGACGCGGACGCGTGGGCCGATGCCAATTCACGAAAAATCGCTGATCCGGCCGGAGAACCTCCAGGTTCACGAAAAACTCGAGCTCGAGGGCGTCGATGTCTCGGGCCATTGGAGCACCTTCATCGAATTCCGCGTCGTCACCGACTACGACGAAAACTTGGAGGACGAGATCGCGGCGCTGCCGGGCGGCGAGTTCATCCACCGCTGTTGGCAGTGCGGCTCCTGCACCAACTCTTGCACGGTCAATGCCATCAATCCGGAGTTCAACCCGCGTTTTTGGATCTATCTGGTGCGCGTGGGCATGACGGACGAGCTGCTGCGCGACAAGGACATCATCTGGCAATGCGTCTCGTGCAACAAATGCACCTATGCCTGTCCGCGCGACGTGTTCCCGGAAGGGGTCATGAAGGCGCTTAGCCATTGGCTCGAGCTCAAGGGCCATACCCCGAAGTCGCCGTCGACGCATTTCGACGAAGTCTTCGCCGAGCAGGTCTTCGCCACCGGCAAGATCGAGGAGGGACGCACCGTTCGCGCCTTCTTCGGCCGCACTGGGCAGGCGCTGATGCAGGACTGGCTGGTCGAGATGGTCAAGCGAATGTTCCGGGGCCTGCCGGTGAAACTGCTGCTGACGATGGGCCTGGCCACCGTCATTCGCCCCAAGACCCGCGGCTGGGGCAAGGCGCGGGCGGCCATCGCCGAGCATGTTGCCGAGCAGAAGGCAGCCGAGCGCAAGGCGCTTGGCATCGCGCGCTAGGGCGCGGGGAGGCATCGTGGCGACGAAATACCAAAAGGTCGCGTATTACCCGGGTTGCGCCCTGGAGGGCAGCGGGCACCCCTACAACCGTTCGACCAAGGCGCTCGGCAAGGCGCTCGGCCTCGAGCTCGTCGAGGTCGACAATTGGAACTGCTGCGGCGCCATGGAGGTCAAGAATATCGACCCCAAGCTGC
>JAUVWK010000472.1 GCA_030604165.1 Alphaproteobacteria bacterium
AGCGGCCCGCGACGATTATGGCGGTCAGCAGAATGCCGAGCTCGCGCAAGACCGAGACGGCCACCAGATCGACGACGAAGATTTCGGCGCCGAAGCGGCGCAACTGAATGGCGCCCTGGTAGGCGACGACGACGCCGATCAGGAACGAGATCAGGGCCACGATCGGGATCGCGTTCAGCCCCGCATGCTCTATGTGATGGATCACGGCGGACAGGCGGAAACGCTTGGGCTGGACGCAGAGGCGCGCCGCGCTCGTTACCGTGAGTCCCAAAAAGGCCGCATATTCGCCGACCTCCACGCCAAGGTCGATCGCGCCCTGGCCGATCCGCGCGACAATCGCGGCCAAGGCGTTGGCTCGTGGCGGCTCCATCAGGCAGTGCTCTTCGAGGCTGCCGAGTCGCGCCAGCAGTTCGGCGTGCGCGGCTTTGACGTTCTCGAACTCGATATCCACGTCCGCGGCGCCGAGCCGCTTGGCGAGCCGGTGCAGCAGCCAAGCGCCGGCCGTGTCGAGGCTCTCCACCTGCGCCAGGTCGATGCGTACCGGCTGGCCCGCGGCGGGCTCGAGCCGGCGCAGCTCGCCTTCGAAACGTTCCGCGCAGGCCATGTTCCAGCGCCCGCCGAGCGAGAGCAATAGCGTCTCGGCCCGTTGCTCGGTGCGCAACCAGCCGCGGCTTGGGTCAGGCGTCGGCTGGGAGCCAGTCATCGGTTGATGGGATGAGGACGCGGCGGCTGCGTCGGCCGCTCAGCAGGGGCCCCGGGGCGTCACGGCCGTACCGCCAGGCAGCTACCGCCGCGCCGTTTGATCTCCGCGCAGACGGCGGCGGATTCGTCGGCTGAGCCCAGCGGCCCGGCTTCCAGGCGGTAGAAGACGCCCTTTTCCGGACCGAGATCGACGCGCGCCGCGGCATAGTTGAGCGCCCCCAGCAGGTCCGAATACTTTTGGCTCAGAACGCTCCAGCCTTTATCGACGTTCGACGGAATCTTGTACGAGGCCAGGCGCACGCGGTGGCTACCCGCGAGGCTGTCGACCCGGTCGCCGGGCGCGGCCGTGGCGGAGGGCGCTTCCGAGGTCGCTTCCGAGGTTGGCGCGGCCGCGACCAGTTCGGGCTCCACCGGATCGACGCGGGTGATATCGGCTCCGGCCCTGGTCGCGGCGAGCTCGTTCTCGGTCTTCTGGAACGTTTCGGCAGGGGGGGGTGCCTCGGCCGCGGGCGGTTCTGCCTCGGCGGCGTAGGCGAAGTCGGTGTCGTAAACTGTCTGGCTACCGGTCGTTTGCTTCGGCTCGGCGTTTGCGCCGGTTTCGGGCGGCGGCTGCGATGCCACAGTGACCTCTGGCATGACCTCCGACGCGGCTTCCGGCGTGGAATCCGGGATCGCGGCAGGCTCGACACCCTTGCCCTCGATCACGTCGAGCCGAGTCTGGGCCAGCGTCACGCCGCGCTCGGCGGCCTTCTCATACCACCCCGCGGCGAGCGCAAGGTCTTTGGGCACACCGAGGCCACGCTCATAGGCGGCGCCGAGATAGTACTGGGCCTGTGGGAAATTTTGGCGCGCCGCCTCGCGGTACCAATAGACTGCCTCGCCAGGGTCGCGCGCGACGCCTGTTCCTGTTTCGTACGAGTATCCGAGGTTGACCTGAGCGTGCGGCATGCCCAGATCGGCGGCCCGGCGAAACCAGCGCACTGCCTCCACCGGGTCTTTCTCGACGCCGGCGCCGTTGAGATAGAGATTGCCGAGATTGAACTGGGCGTCCTGCAGGCCTTGCTCGGCGGCCTTGCGATACCAGAAACCGGCGCGCTCCAGGCTGCGGTCGACGCCGCGGCCGTTCTCGTAGGCCAGGCCCAGACCGAATTGCGCCGGCGCGTGCCCCTGTTCGGCGAGCGGCCGCCAGGCCAGCAAGGCGGCATCGTAATCCTGCGCGAGATAGGCTTTGACGCCGTCGTTGAAGTCGGCGCGCACGGGCAGCGCCGCCAGCAGCGCCGCCGCAAAAACGACCCCGCCAACCCAGAAAAACGATATTTGCCGCCAACATCTCATAATCGATTCGGATGAATAATACCCTGTTTGCGTCGAGTGTCCCGAATCCGAAATTCGCCTTCTCGAATATCGGAGTCAAAGGGACACTAACTATTTGAATTTAATGCACTTCAGCTTCCGAATTTCGCAACCATCGCACCGGGCAAGAAGCCGCTCGCTTGAGAGGCGGTCATTTCCGCGTTCGCGCCCGGATCAAAAGCGGTTTCGACGCGACCGAATTCGCTTCCCTCGCCGACCCCGCAAGGCCCGCGACGCCCGCGACGCCCGCGACGCCCGCGACAGTGGCGTTTGTTGACTCGCTCAAGAGCCCCTGATAGGCGTTTCGGCCCCCTTCGGAACGGCTCCGGCATGCCTGCACCCTCAACCGCCCGTACTTTCCTCAAGATCGTCGCCGCGCTTTGCACGGTTTATGTGATGAGCCAGTTTTTTCGCTCGTCCAACGCGGTGATCGCCAAGGATCTGAGTGCCGAGTTCGGCCTCTCGCCGGCGGCGCTCGGGGTGCTGACCGGCTCGTTTTTCTTCGCCTTTGCCGCCGCGCAGATCCCGCTCGGGGTGATGTTGGACCGTTACGGCCCGCGCCGCACGGTTTCGGTTCTGCTGAGCGCGGCCGTGGCCGGCGCCGTCGTGTACGGTTTGGCGGGCGACTTGGTGGGGCTGATCGCCGGGCGTGCCTTGCTGGGGATCGGTTGTTCGGGGGTGTTGATGAGCGCGCTCATGCTCTTCGGCCGCTGGGTTCCGCCCGCGGCCTACGGCACCTGGATGGGGCGCATGATCGCGGTCGGCGGCATCGGCGGGCTGCTCTCGACCACGCCCTTGGCGTTTTCCGCCGAGACGGTCGGTTGGCGGGTCGCTTTTTTCGCCGCCGCCGCGATCACGGCGGCAGGCACGGGGTTGGTTTATCTCGTGGTCCGCGACGCGCCGCCCGGCCACGCC
>JAUVWK010000071.1 GCA_030604165.1 Alphaproteobacteria bacterium
CGGAGGTGGGGTGGATCGGCATCAGCTCGGTCACGATCATCGCCGCGCCGCCCTTTGCCCGCGCCCGGTGATAGTCGATCAGCCGCTGCGTCGGCCGGCCCGCCGCGCCGTAGCCGGTGACGGTCGCAACATGGACGATGCGGTTGCGCAGCCGCTGTGCGCCGAGCGCGAGCGGACTGAACAGGGTTGGGTAGCTCATGGGGTTCGAAGCCTACCGCGCGTGTTTTATTTCCTTAGGCGTAGTAAGACACAGACCATGGGCGCGGCCAACCGCGCCATCACGAACAAGACCGTCAAACCGGGCGCGCGGCGCGGAGGGAGCGATGAAAGCGTACGACTATATCGTCGTCGGGGCGGGCACGGCGGGGTGCGTTCTCGCCAACCGGCTGTCGGCCGCGCCCGAGAACCGCGTGCTGCTGCTCGAGGCCGGCGGCAAGAACAATCACCCCTTGATGCATATCCCGCTGGTGGCGGGCAAGATGTATTGGGTGCGCTCGATCAATTGGAACTACAGCACCGCGCCCGATCCTAATTTGAATGGCCGCTCCATTCCCTGGCCCCGGGGCAAGGTGCTCGGCGGCTGCTCGTCGATCAACGGCATGATGTATATGCGGGGCCACCGGCGCGATTACGATGGCTGGGCCGAGGCCGGGCTGGCGGGCTGGTCCTACGCCGACGTGCTGCCCTACTTCAAGCGCTCCGAGGGCCACCTCGAGCGGCGCGACGCCTATCATGGCCGCGACGGCCCCTTCATCGGCGGCCGCGCGAGCGCGCCCAACCCGCTCTACGATGTTTTCCTCGAGGCCGGGCGCCTGGCCGGCCACGCGCCGAACAACGATTTCAACGGCGCCCGCCAGGAGGGTCTCGGCCGCTTCGATTTCAACATTCATAGGGGCCGGCGCGTCAGCAGCGCCACCGCCTTTCTGCAACCCGTCAAGGGGCGCCGCAATCTCGAGGTGCGCACGCGGGCCGAGACGCGGCGCATCCTGTTCGAGGGCAGGCGCGCCGTCGGCGTGGCGTACGAGCGCGGCGGCGCGCTGCGCGAGGCGCGGGCCGCGCGCGAAGTGGTGATCTGCGGCGGCGCGGTCAATTCGCCGGCGCTCCTGCTGCACTCCGGCGTCGGCGAGGCGGGGGCGCTAAAAGACCTCGGCATCGACGTGGTCGCCGACCTGCCCGGGGTCGGGCGCAACCTGCAGGATCACCCCGGCGTCTATCTGCAATATCGCTGTTTGCGGCCGGTGACGCTTTACCGCCTGTTCCGGCCCGACCGCGCCATTCTCGCCGGGCTGCGCGCGATGCTGTTCGGCAGCGGGCCGGGGGCTTCGGTGCCGCTCGAGGCCGGCGGTTTCCTGCGCACCCGGCCCGAGCTCGAGATCCCCGATATCCACTGCGTCTTCGTGCCCGGCCTGACGCTCGAGACCACGCGCACGGCGCAAGGTCAACACGGCTTCCTCGCCTGTTTCTATGTGCTCAGGCCAGAAAGCCGCGGCCGCATCTCGCTGCGCTCCGCCGAGGCCGGCGCGCCGCCGCTGATCGAGCCCAACTATCTCTCCGCGGCGGGCGACTTGCGCACCTTCCGCGACGGCATCCGCATGATGCGCGAGATCGTCCGCCAAGCGCCGTTCGATCCCTATCGGGGGCCGGTGATCTCGCCGGGCGATGAGGTGCAGGACGAGGCGGCGCTCGACGCCTGGGTGCGGGACAACGTCAACACCATCTTCCACCCCGTCGGCACCTGCAAGATGGGCACCGGCGACGACGCGGTGGTCGACGCCGAGCTGCGGGTGCGCGGCCTCAACGGCCTGCGCGTCGTCGACGCCTCGGTGATCCCCACCATCGTCGGCGGCAACACCGCCGCGCCCACCATCATGATCGCGGAAAAGGCCGCCGACATGATGCTGGGGAAAGCGCCGTTGGCGGCGGCGGAGGTTTAGGGGGGGGAACGGGTCGCGGCGCGGTGCGGCAGGGCGTCCGTATGCCGCCACCTAAGGCCCGCTTCAGAACTGACAGCGGACCTATCTTGGCCGCGCCGTGAACAGCCGGTTTTGACCCTGAGCGGAAGTTTGTTGCAACGCAATCCGCACTTCTCTGGCGAGCATTACCTTCAACTGCTACGATTGCGATGGGGAAGAAGGATGCGCGATGCCGAGCGACGTCGAAACGTGGCTGAAAGAGCTTGAGCTAAGCGAATATTTTCAAGCGTTTGCCGAGAACCGCATCGACAGTGACGTTTTACCGACGCTGACGAACGACGATCTCAAAGAGATTGGCGTGCTGGCGGTTGGTGACCGTCGCAAAATGTTAAATGCCGTAGTGGCTTTGTCCCGGCAGGAAGTCGAGCCGGCCAATAGCATCGCCACAAATTCGCTCGACTCTCAAGCTCCCGAGCGCACCACAGATGCCGAGCGCCGCCAACTGACTGTGATGTTCTGCGATCTGGTGGGCTCGACGGAGCTGTCGGGGCGGCTCGACCCGGAGGACCTTCACGACCTGATGCGGCGCTACCAGGACGCCGTGGCCGGGGTCGTGGCGCGCTTCGAGGGGCATGTGGCGAAGTTTCTCGGCGACGGCGTGCTGGCCTATTTCGGCTGGCCGCGCGCCTATGAGGACCAAGCAGAACGCGCGGTGCGGTCGGGCTTGGCGGCGGTAGACGCGGTGGCCAACCTGAAGACCGAGGATGGCCAGGCGCTCGCGGCCCGCGTCGGCATCGCGACGGGCCAGGTGGTGATCGGCGACATGGTCGGTGAGACCGCGACGGACGAGGACGCCGTGGTCGGGGAGACGCCGAACTTGGCGGCCCGTTTGCAGGGAGCCGCCTCCCCCGGTCAGGTGGTGATCGGCTCCACCACGCGGCTATTGATCGGCGAGGCCTTCGATCTCGCGGACCTGGGAAGCCACGAGTTCAAAGGCATTGGCGACCCCGTTGCGGTTTGGAGCGTGGCTGGCGAGCGCGCGGCCGAGAGTCGCTTCGAGGCGGCACATCCGGGCGCGCGCACCCAAATCATTGGACGCGCGCCTGAGCTCGAGCTGCTGCGGCGCGCCTGGGAGCAGAGCCGGAAGGGCGTCGGGCAAGTGGTGCTGATCAGCGGCGAGCCCGGCATCGGCAAGTCGCGGCTGGTGGATGCGTTGAGCGCCGCGCTCGGCGATGAAAGCTATACCCCTATTACACTCGGTTGCTCGCCCTATCATACCAACAGCGCGCTCTATCCCCTCATCGTCCTCGTCGAGCGGGTTCTTGGTTGGGAGCGGGAAGACAGCGCCGACGCGAGGTTGGCCAAGCTGGAGCGCGAGCTACAAAACGTCAGCCTGCCGCTCGACGAAGTGATTCCCCTGTTCGCCGCGCTGCTCTCGCTGCCTCTGCCGGAGGACCGCTTCCCGGCATCGAGCTTGACGCCGCAGCAACAAAAGCAGCAGACCCTGGACGCGGTGGTCGCCTGGTTGCTGGAAGAGGCGGAGCGATGCCCCGTGTTATGGGTGTGGGAAGACCTGCACTGGGCCGACCCCTCGACGATCGAGCTGCTGGGCCTCGTGATCGAGCAAACGCCGACCGCGCCGATCCTCAACGTGCTCACATTTCGTCCGAGCTTCGCGCCGCCGTGGCCGCAGCGAACGCATATGACGCCGTTGACACTGAACCGCCTGGAGCGGGGCGAGGTGGAAGCGCTGATCGGTCAACACTCACGCGGCAAGGCGTTGCCTGCGGAGGTTATCGAGCACATCGTCGACAAGACCGATGGGGTGCCGCTCTACGTCGAGGAGCTGACCAAGGCAATCCTGGAGGCGGACTTCCTGCGCGAACACGACGGCCGCTACCAGCTCACCGGTCCGATGTCCCAGATGACCATCCCAGCCACCTTGCAGGACTCGTTAATGGCGCGGCTGGACCGGCTGCCCAACATTCGCGAAGTGGCCCAACTTGGCGCCGTGCTGGGCCGCGAGTTCGGCTACGAGATGGTGGAGGCTATCGCCTCGGTCGACGAGGCCAGTCTGCAGAACGGATTGGACGAACTTGTCGCTGCCGAGCTGCTCTACCAGCGGGGTCGGCCGCCGCGCGCGAGATACATCTTCAAGCACGCGCTGGTGCAGGACGCGGCCTATCATTCGCTGCTCAGACGCACACGGCAATATTATCACGGGCAAGTGGCCGAGCTGCTGAAGAGCCGGTTCCCCGAGATCATCCAAACTCAGCCCGAACTCGTCGCCCACCACTGTACGGAGGCGGGTCTGCCGGAGCAGGCGGTCGAGCACTGGTACAAAGCCGGCCAGCTGGCCCTCGAACGCTCGGCCAACCTGGAGGCCGTCGGCCACCTGCAAAAGGGACTAAAAGTCCTGACTACCCTGCCCGTGGCCGCCGAGCGTGACAGGACGGAACTTGGGCTGCGAACCGCGATCGGCCCTCCGCTGATGGCGACCAAGGGCTACGGGGCTCCCGAGGTGCGCGAGGCCTATGGCCGTGCCCACGAACTTTGCAAGCAGATTGGCGAGACCGAAGAGCAGTTCCCGGTGCTGTGGGGGTTATTTGTGGTGCACCTTGTACGCGCTGAGCACGACACCGGGCTGGCGGCGGCCAGACATCTGCTTGGCCTCGCCGAGGGCCTTTCGGAGACGCCTTACTTGATCGAGTCGCGCCTCGCGCTTGGTGTTGAGTCGTTGTACGTCGGAGAGCTGCAAGAATCGCGCGAGAATCTCGAGGAGGTCGTGCGCCTTTACGATCCAGAGCAGCACGCCACGCTGGCACTCCGCTACGGCGGATTAGATCCTGGGGTGATAGTCCTGGCCTACCTGGCGTGGACGTTGTGGTTGCTCGGCGACGTCGAGCAGGCGATCGCGCGTGCTGACCAGGCACAGACGCTCATCCGTCGGCTCGACAATACGTTCACGCTGGCGCGCTCGCTTTACTGGGACGCCATGCTGAGGCAGTTTGTCGGCGATTGGCGGGCCGTGCGCGCGCGGGCCGAGGAAGCGGTCGCCACGGCGACCGAGTACGGTTTTGTGCTCGTTCAAGCGGTTGGGAACATCATGCTAGGCTGGACACAGATCCATCGGGGAGAGAATGTGGAGGGCGCGACTCGAGTCCGCCAGGGCGTGGACGCCTATCGTGCCACCGACGCAAAACTTAACCTGCCGCATTTTCTGATCCCGCTGGCTGAGGCGGCCCGTGGCCAAGGGCGTGCGGGCGAGGGGCTCGAGGCCCTGTCTGAGGCCATGGCGCTCGTCGAGCGCACCGGAGAGCGGTATTTCGAGGCGGAGCTGCATCGTCTCAAGGGCGAGCTGTGGCTGGAACAGTCACCCGATGATCATGGGCCGGCGGAAGACGCTTTCCAGACAGCGCTGACGATCGCGCGCGCCCAGAAGGCCAAGTCGCTCGAGCTGCGAGCGGCGATGTCTCTCGCCCGCCTGCGGCAGTCGCAGGGCAAGACGGCTGAAGCCCGCGACCTCCTCGCGCCCGTCTACAACTGGTTCACTGAGGGCTTTGACACCGCCGACCTCAAGGAGGCGAAATCGCTGCTGGACGAACTCTCTTGAGTCCGTTTATGGCCATGAGCGGTCGAGTTCGATGTTGTGGTGCGATGTCCGCTCTGTGCGGAAGAGCGGGCCTTCATAAGTCGGCTTTTCTCTTGGCAGCGTCAAATATTTGAGCGCCCCAGTGCGCGCTCGCCGCGACCCGCACGGCCCCTCTGAGGTCTCCGTCAAGCAGTGTCGAGGCCCCGCCGGCGCCGGCGAACGAAGATGCGGACCCCAAGGCGCCCGAACGGGTGGACGCGGCGTAGATTTTCCGGGTTTTTTGTTAGTCGTCCGTCGAGACAATCGTGCGGGGCAGCTTGGACATCAGCTCGAGGCCGTTTTCGGTGACCAAAAAGCTCTCGATCCAGGCACAGCCCGTACCGCCGGGCCAATCCTCCCAGACGTCGAACTGGTTTTCGAAGTTGAAGAAGATTCCGGGCTCGACGATGCGCTTCGCGCAGGTCGGGCCGAACGCCTCCTCGTTCCAGTGCAGCCAGTGGGCGCCGGTCCAGTCGGGTATGAAAGAGATACCGAAGGAATAGCCACCGATCCACCAGGCCTTGTCGCGCAAGCCCACCTCGTCGATATAGGCGTTGCCGATCTCGTCGACGCGGGTGAGCGGATCGCCCAGCTTGGTCTCGTCGAGAATACGGTCGACGCAGCCCGCCGACTTCTCCATCAGCGCCAGCCAGCGGTCGTCCGCCTTGCCGACCGAGAGGGTGCGGCAGATGTTTGCATGGTAGCGGTGGAGCGAGGCGCAGACATCGAAATGGACCAGGTCGCCGTCCTTCACCTTGCGGTGGGTGGGCGGCGAATGGTGGGTGCCCGAGCGGACGCCGGAGCCCAGCATGGTATTGATCGCCGGGTAGTTGCAGCCCTGCTCCATCAGGCTGCCGATGAGCACGCCCTCGATCTGGGTTTCCATCATGCCGGGGCGCATGGCGCGGCGGGTTTCTTCGAGCGCCGTATCCATGATGGCGAAGGCCTCGCGCATGACCGCGATTTCGCGGGGCGACTTGACGACCCGGACTTCCTCGACCAGGAGGGAGGCCTCGGCGATTTTCGCCCCCTTGGCCTTGAGCTTCTCCCCCAACGCCTCGACCACCGAAACATGCATGCCGTAGCCCCAGGGCTGCAGGCCGATGGTGCCCTTGGCCAGGCCTCGTCCGGCAAGCGTGTCGGCAATGGTGTCGAGATCCGATGGGCTGCCGAGCTCGGCAGCGCCGTAGATCACCGCCTCCTTGATCTCGGGCAAGAGCGAGATGAGGGTGGTGTGAACCGAGGTGTCGAAGAACAGGGTATCGTCGTTGTCCACCCGCATGAATAGACCCGTGGCACCGCGGGGGATATCCCAAATCTGGTCGTAGTCGACGAGATATTTCAGATCGGTCCGGCGAATAACCAAGAGCCCGTCGAGCCCCGCCTCGGCCATCGCGGCGCGCACCTTGGCCCGGCGCTCGGCATACTCCTCGGCGGGAAACGGCTGCTCCCAGTCGATCTGATCGCGCAGGTAGGTTTTCAACCCCATGGGTCTGGCTCCTTTATGGCTCTCGGCTTCTATGGCTCTCGGCTTCGGTTCAGCCCATGGGTGTGGCGGTATCGACGGAACGACGCTTGGGCGATGGCGAGGGCTCCGCAAGGCTGCATGATAGTGATTTTTTGCCCCAAGGGCATCCGCGATGGCACAGACGTTTGGTGAAATCGAGAGCGATGGCGACGGCCCGATTGCCTGGATCGCGCTCTCGGCGAGACAGGCCTCGACGTCGGGTGTAATGTTGGCGAAGCCCAGGCGCGCGGGCATTTCGAGTGTGATCTCTTTACCGGTACGATTTCATTTACGCTCCCCCGGTGCCACGCGACGGAGCCAGATAATGCCAGACGACGCGCTTCTCCAACGGCGCCATCGCTTGCTCGGCACACAGGCGCCGCTTTTCTACGAGCGGCCGCTCCACCTCGTAAGGGGAGAGGGGGTCTGGGTGTGGGACGGCGACGGGCGGCGCTACCTCGACGCCTACAACAACGTGCCCCATGTCGGCCATTGCCATCCCCATGTCGTCGAGGCGCTCTGTGCGCAGGCCAAGACGCTGAACACCTCGACCCGCTATCTGGACGAGCAGATCCTCGGCTATGGCGAGCAGCTCACAGCGACGTTCGACGAGAGCCTTGTGCGCCTCGCCCTCTGTTGCTCGGGCACGGAGGCGATCGAGCTAGCGCTCAGGATCGCGCGCGCCTGCACCGGCAACGACGGCGTGATCGTGACCGATTTTTGCTATCACGGGAACTCGTCGACGGTCGCCGCGCTTTCGACCGCTTTTCTCGGGCCCGAAGGCATCGATCCGCGGGTCCGAACGATCACGGTGCCGGAGCCCTATCGGTTGCGCGACGGCGTCGATCCCGATGAAGCGGCGATGGCCTATGCCGCCGATGTCGCCACCGCGATTTCGTCGCTGGCCGAGGCCGGCCTGAAGCCGGCGGCAATCCTGTTCGATACGGTGTTCGCGACCGAGGGCGTGCCGACCGTTCCGCAGGGCTATGTCGAGAAGGCGGTGGCGCTGGTGCGCGAGGCGGGCGGGCTCTACATCGCCGACGAAGTGCAGCCGGGCTTCGGCCGCACGGGGACCGGGATGTGGGGGTATCAGCTCTATGACGCCGTGCCCGACCTGGTAACGCTCGGCAAGCCGATGGGCAACGGGCATCCGTTGGCGGGCGTCGTCGCGCGGGCGAAGCTGATCGACGACTTCACCCAGCGGGCAATGTACTTCAACACCTTCGGCGGCAACCCGGTGGCCTGCGCCGTCGGCCGCGCCGTACTCGAGGTGATCCAGCGGGAAGGGTTGGTCGAGAATGCAGGCGTGGTGGGCGCCCACCTACAGGAGGGGCTGCGTACGCTCGGGCAAAAGCACGCCATGATCGGCGAGGGACGTGGGCACGGCCTCTTCGTCGCGGTCGAGCTGGTCACCGACCGGGCGAGCAGAGCGCCGGCCACGGCCGAGGCCAAGGCCGTCGTGAACGGCATGCTTGAGCGCGGCGTGCTGATCAGCCGGACCGGCCGGCACGACAACGTGCTCAAGGTTCGCCCGCCCATGCCGTTCGGCAAGGAGCATGCCGACCAGCTGCTCGCCGCTCTCGACGATACCCTCGCGGCCCTCTAGAGCGGCGCTCATCGATGCCGGGCTTCTATGACCTGCCGCTCGCCGAGCGCACCGAGCGGATGCGAGCGCTGGCCGTAAAGGCGCTCACGGAATGGGGCATTGTCGGCGGCGACCCAAAGGTCATCAAGATTCGCGAGAACGCCGTGTTCCGCGTCACGGCCGCGGACGGGCAAGACGCCGTTCTCCGGGTTCACCGCCACGGTTATCACACCGACGCCGCGCTCCGCTCCGAACTGATCTGGATGGAAGCCCTGCGGGCGGAAGGCATCGATGTCCCCGGCGTGATTCCGACCTCGGCCGGGGGGCTCTTCACCACCGTCGGCGTCGACGGCGTGCCGGAGCCGCGCCAGGTAGACATGCTCACCTGGATGGCAGGCGAGCCGTTCGGCACGATCGAGGAGGGCCTGAACCCGGCGATCACCGACATCCGGAAGGCCTTCAACGGCGTCGGCCAACTGACGGCACGACTGCACAACCAAGCGACGGCGTGGCGACTACCGGAGGGCTTCGCGCGCCACGCCTGGGATACCGACGGGCTGGTCGGGCCGACGCCGCTCTGGGGTCGGTTTTGGGAGTATGCCGGGCTTAACGCCGCGCAACGACGTCTGCTCGAGACCGCGCGCCATCGAGTGCGGGACGACTTGATCGCCTACGGGCAGGCCGCGCAGCGCTACGGCATGATCCACGCCGATCTCAATCTCGACAACATGTTGCTCGACGGTGAGCGGGTCGTGCTGCTGGATTTCAACGACGCCGGCTTCGGCTGGCACCTGTTCGATTTCGCGACGATCTGGACGCTGTTTCGTGGCGCGGATTATTTCGAGACCATGCGCGCGAGCGTCATCGAGGGCTATCGGCGCGAGCGCAACCTGCCGGACGAAGAGGTCGCGCGCCTCCCGCTGTTCGACCTCGCCCGTGCCTTCACCTATCTCGGCTGGATTCATACCCGCAGCGAAACGGCGACGGCTCGAGAGATTGCACCCACGGTCGTCACGCTCGTCTGCGGTCTCGCGGACGACTATCTCTCCGGTTAGCGCGCCTCTCGGTGATCCCCACGATCATCGGCGGCAACACCGCCGCGCCCACCATCATGATCGCGGAGAAGGCCGCCGATATGATCTTGGGGCGCGAGCCGTTGGCGAAGGAGGAGGTTTGAGGGGAAAGCTATTGCGGCGCGGTGCGGCGGGGCGTCTCGGCGCAATGCTCAATCGCATTTTGCCAAATGATTGCCTCAGCTAACATCGTGACGTCCCCTGACGGTTTGTTGCCGCATGTCTAATTAGCTGAAGACGACAACAAAGACGGTGTTACTCGGCGTTTCGCGCCTGGAGTCTGTTCGGCGCGACCCGACGTGCCCAGTGAACGAGCTGACATGCAGATGATGAATAGACAAAGTCCCATGCGTTTCCGTAATTTATGATATGCCTCGCCAGCTGGCTGCGATTATCTTTTCAAGCACGCCGTGAGCAATATAGAATGATTTCTGGTGATTGTAGCGCCGATATTAGTATACGGGCGCAACTTATCGAACACTGAGAAATGCTGTGTCAAATACCAAACAAATATTAGCGATGTTGCGCAGCCGC
>JAUVWK010000220.1 GCA_030604165.1 Alphaproteobacteria bacterium
CTCGGCGACCTTGCGCAGATTGACGTTGCGCTCCGTCAGCTCGAGCGTGCCTGAGTCGGCCTTGGCGAATTCCAGAATATCGTTGATCAAGGAAAGCAGGTTCGTCCCGCTAACGTGAATATCGTTGACATAGGAGCTGTATTGCTCGTTTCCGAGCGGACCGAACATCTCGCCCTTGAGGATTTCGGAGAAGCCGATAATGGCGTTGAGCGGCGTGCGGAGCTCGTGGCTCATATTAGCCAGGAATTCGGACTTCGCCTGGCTCGTCATCTCCGTCTGCTCGCGCGCCCGGCGCGATTCCTCCTCGGCCGCGCGCAGCACCTGCTCGCGATGTTTCATGTCGGTAATGTCGTTCCACACCTCCACGACGCCGCCGTCGACGGTCAACTCGGAGGTAATGAGCACCCAGCGATCTTCAGCCAGGCGGACCTCGGTATTCTGAATTGCCATCTTGTGGCGTTCGATCTGCTCTTGAACAAAGGCCTCAAGCGCCGGCCCGGTTTCGGCGAATACGCCTTGCTTCGCGGCGGCGTTCATGATGTCGGCGAATTGGGCGCCGGGCGCAATTGCATCGGAACCGTCGGCGAGCAGTTCTTCATAGCGGCTGTTGCACAGCAACATGCGTCCGCCGGCATCGTACAGCGCGAACCCCTGGGGCATGGTTTCGACGGCGTGCGCCAGTCGCGCCTGCGCCTCCGTTGCGCGCGCCTCGGCCTCCGATGACGCGGTGATATCGTTGGCCGTGCCCCGATAGCCGGCAAATTGGCCGCTCTCGTCTTCGAACACCGGGATTCCGCTCAGTTCGAACAGCCGTTGCCGCTCGCCCGCGCCAACCATCCGATAATTTACGCCGCGAAACGGAACTCGCGACTCGACTGTCGGATGCTGGGTTCGGTTGGCTTCCTCGAAGCCCTCGAACTGACCGCAATCGAACAAATTCTGGTCGATCAAGATACGTGCGGGCAGGCCAATTACTTCGGTGACGCGAGAAGAGACGTAGGTGAAATCGAACTCGCTGTCGGTTTCCCAGACCCAATCCGAAGTCAGCCGCGCGATGTCGTCGAACCGGGCGCGCGCCTGACGCGCCGCCTCCACGGCCGCGAGCTCGTCCGTGCGGTCCCACAATGTGCAAACAATATTGCCGGGGGAGCCATCCGCACCCGGCAGGTGGCGATAGCGTGCCCGAACATGTCGCGTCGCGTCGGCAAGCGTGAAGTCATGGCTGGCCTCCATCGGGCCCTCATGGCGCAGCGCCGCCGCGAGACTCTCGGGCGGCACGACCACGCGCTCGCCCGGCGCTCCGCGCAGCGTTGCATCGAGCGCATGGGCGAACGCACGATAATCCGCGTTGGCGAAGACGAGCCTGCCGGACGGCTCGGCGATGAAGGCCGCCGCGCCACAGTCGAGCAGGGCTTCGGCCCAAATCTCCGCCGGCGGCTTAACCCGGGCCATGTCGCGGGTTGCGGCCGCCGTCGGGCTCGCGGAGGCGGACTTTGGGCCCGGCTCGTCTTCGCCCTGAAGGTTTTGGCTATTCGGGTCGCGCGCCGCCTTAGCCATCCTCGTTTACCTGTTTCTGCGCATACAGATACGCAGAGCTGCGCCGCCATCGTTTGAGGACCCGTTGAGCATCGCTTGGTTCGGTCATCTGATAGAGCTTTTCGAGATCCGCCCGCTGCTGCGGATCGTCCTCCTGTTCGCCGTCCTTGGCGTGTCGCGTCAGCGCGTACACGGTGAGGAAGGTGTCGGCGTCGATGTTAATCGCCCGGCACAGCAGTGCAAGCGCCTCGCCGCCGGGCTCGAACAGGATGCGCCTGAGCAGCTTCGGTTTGAGGCCGCTCATCTTACCGAATCCGGCCTCGAACAAGGACACCTCGCCCTGTTGCAGCGATTTGACCAGGAAATCGACGTCGAGCTCTCCAAGATCGTCGAGCCGGTCGGCCAGTTCCTCCGGCTTGGTGGTCGCGTCGGCGGTTTCCAGCTGCTGGTCCATGTTCTGCGACGCGGCCGCCTCGATGGCGTCGTCGAGAGAGGCCTGATCGATCGAGAAATGGTCCGCGATGTGCTTCTTGATCGCCGCGGACACCCACCAATACATCCGCTGCGCGAGCTCCGGCGGGAGGTCGGGCCGCTCCACGAGGGGATTCTGATAGCCGTCGACGCGCTTCGATTCGCTGACCAGATACTCCATGACCTCGCGCGAGACCTGCGCGCCATGGTTGTTGAGCAGGCTGGTAATCACGTCCTCCTGGCCGGTCTCGACCAGCGCCTTGGAGACTTGTTCGCTGACCGATTTGCGCATCGAGACCGCCAGCTGATGCTCCATGGTGCGATGCTTGATGACCTCGACCAGATCGGCGTCCTGCAACACCTCGCTTTCGAGCAGGATGTCGTGCGCCACCTCGATCTCGTCGTTGGCCAGCTCTAGGATCAGGGAGCGCGGCGTGTCGCCGCGCACCGCCAGCCGGTCGGCCAGCGCCTTGCGCACGGTCATTTCCACGTCGTGAACCAGGCGGCGGAGGATTTCGCCCATCAGGGCGCGCTCGCGATCGCTGAGCGAGCGCTTATCCTTGAGGAAGAGGTCGCTGACCGTATCGAAGAGCGCACGCCGGCCCTGCTCGGACTTGTCGCGGGCGAGCGCGAACAGCTCGTCGGCTGACAAGGATTCGACCTTTAGGGCCTTCCCCGGCTCGCGCGACGGCGATGCAGGCTCGGCCGAAGGATCTGGGCGACTTGAGATCGGTTTCCCCCTCTCGACGCCAGGCCATTCGTTCGATCCGCCGTAGACATGGCACGGCCTCAACGCCTGCCACGGGCGGCCCGCCAGCACCCCACATCGGGCACCCCGTACTGGCGGCACGGTTATATTAATGGACTGATTTCAATTAAGATTTTGCTAAGGCGACCAGTCGATTAGGCGGAAATTCGGCGCCTCTAAGGCACCACCACCTTGCCCGGATTCATCAAATTATCTGGGTCGAGAGTGCGCTTGAGTTGGCGCATGACCTCGACCCCCTCGCCGTGCTCGGCCACCAGAGAATCGATCTTGCCGCAGCCAACCCCATGCTCTCCCGTGCATGTGCCTCCCATCGCGAGTGCCCGGCCGATCATGCGCTGGTTGATGGCGCGAGCCTGCGCCATTTCACTCGGATCGTCGGGATGAATCATGAAACACACGTGAAAGTTGCCGTCCCCGACATGGCCCACGATGGGCGCCAACAGCTCGGAGCCGTCGATATCGCGCTTGGTCTCCAGCAGGCACTCGGCCAGATTCGAGATGGGCACGCAAACATCGGTGGCCCAGGCCTTGGTCCCCGGCTTGAACGCCAGACAGGCATAATAGGCGTCGTGCCGAGCTTGCCAGAGCGCGCTGCGTTCCTCGGGCTTGTGGGCCCAGCGGAAGCCGGAACCGCCGAACTCGGCGGCAATTTCGCCGACCCGGTCGATCTGTTCCGCGACCCCCTGCTGCGTGCCGTGAAATTCGAAAAACAGGGTCGGCGCGACCGGGTAATCCAGCTTGGAATAGCGGTTGCAGGCGTCCATCTGAACTTCGTCGAGCAACTCCATCCGAGCCATCGGAATGCCCGACTGGATGATCAGGATCACCGCTTTGACGGCGGCGTCGAGCGTCGGAAAGGAGCTAACCGCGGCGGAGATTGCCTCGGGAATACCGTAAAGCTTGAGGATCACCTCGGTGATCACGCCGAGCGTCCCCTCGGAGCCGACAAAGAGCCGCGTCAGGTCGTAGCCGGCGGCCGATTTACGCGCCCGGCCGCCGGTCGTGATGATGCGGCCGTCGGCCAGCACCACGGTCAGCCCGAGCGCATTTTCCCGCAGCGTGCCGTAACGCACTGCATTGGTGCCCGACGCGCGGGTCGCCGCCATGCCGCCCAGGGTGGCATCGGCGCCCGGATCGATCGGAAAAAACAGGCCGGTGTCGCGCAGATCGTTGTTCAGCTGCTTGCGGGTCACGCCGGCCTGGACGGTAACATCGAGGTCGTCTTGACTGACCCGCAGCACCTTGTTCATCCGCGTCATGTCGATGCAAACACCGCCCCGCAGTGCGAGCACGTTGCCCTCGACCGAGGTGCCGGCGCCAAAGGGCACGATCGGCACGCCGTGCGCGGCGCAGATGCGAACAATCCGACTGACCTCCTCGGTGCTGAGCGGAAAGGCCACGGCGTCGGGTGGATGCGGCGCATAGTAGGCTTCGCCGGCCGCATGATGGTCGCGCACGGCCGGGGACGTGGTCACGCGGTCGCCCAACAGGGCCGAGAGCTCCGTCAGCGCGGCTTCTTGCAACGCGGGTTCACTCGCCATGGCCGGAGATTAGCCTGAATCGAAGCGCGGACGCTATCCCCGGAGGACTGGCAGCCAAGCGCGCTCAATCGGCTTCGAGCGCGGGCGGGATATAAGCGAACTCGGTCAGGGCCTCGGGCAGCGTATCGCCCAAGCGCACCGAATTGTCGCCGTGGTCCATGACGAAGTAGCGGCCGTTGCGGCAGCGACCGACGCTGTAGGCCGCTTCGGGCCGATCGCACCGGTGGATCTCGAAAACTTCCGAGGTGGCATTGCGGCAACGCTCGATCCGCGCCCACAGGCGAGCCTCGATCATGATCGCCGCGGTGCGCCGCAAGAGCCGCACGTCCCCGGCGGTCAGGCTGTCTTTCTCAATGTTGAGCAGGGCGGTCATGGCTGCCTCGGCACCGTCGCGTTTCTCCCCAAAGGGTAGAGCCGAAGCCCGACCGGGCGTGAGGGATCAGAAGGGGTGTAGCGGGGTTCTAGCTGGGTACCTCGAAAGCCAGGGGCCCTACTCGAATAGACAGGGAACGCGTTGCGCCAAGGGCGGCCCTTAATTCGGCAGAACGGCCTCGGGCAGGTGGGCGATACTGGCGAGTGCTTCGGACAGGGTGCGGCCGAAGCGGACCGCGCCGGTGACGTGCTCCATGGCAAAATAGCGGCCATTTTGGCAGCGCCCCACACTAAGCGCGGGATCGCCGGAATCGGGCCGGTGAATGGCAAAGGAATCCAGGCCGGTTTCCGACGACCGCTCGATCCGATCCCACAGCCCGGCGTCGATCATGTCGGCCGCGATGCTCTCGAACTGGCGTTCGTCCTTGTTGGTCAGGCGGTCTATTTCGTTGGGCCGTCGCACGGTCTTGGTCTCCTTGGCTCGCTTTAGAGGCCGAGTGCGAGGGTAGAGTGCGGGCCGCCGAATTCGTTAGGGTGCAGAAGCCCAGCCGCTGGGTTAGGACTAGGTACTACGCAAGGGAGTGGGGGCCGGGCCTCGCCCGAAAAATCGGGGCACCGAGCCGACGGAGGCCAAAATTGTGGTTAACAACTCCTCAACGGAAATGATGAAATGATCCACGGTTCGTGACGCCCGCGCGCCGTCCTGCGGGCGCGTCGTCCCGGAGCGGAAGTGCCAA
>JAUVWK010000100.1 GCA_030604165.1 Alphaproteobacteria bacterium
ACGAGATCGACCACCCGGCGGTCGCGGAAAAAGCTCTCGCCGAAATCTAAGCGTAGATACTGCCCCATCATTTGCAGAAAGCGCTCATGCGCCGGCTTGTCGAAGCCGAACTGCTTCTCCAAATCTCGAATCAATTCGGGGTCGAGCCCGCGCGCGCCGCGGTATTTGCTGGTGACGCCGCCTTGGCGCGCGAGCGGCGCTTGCTGCGCGCCGCCGACCTCGCCCGTTTGCGCCCCGGAGACGCGCGCGGTGGCCTCCACGGCGGTGCCGCTCAATTGCGCGATCAATTGCTCCACCGGCCCGCCGGGGGCGAATTGGATGATCGCGAAATTGACCACCATGATCCCGAACAAGGTCGGGATGATCAGCAGCAGGCGGCGAATGATGTAGGCGAACATCGGCGTCAGCCCGGCGTTTCGCTCATTGTCCCTTCAGCGATTCGGCACCGGCCTCCAACGCCCGCGCCTTGTCGGGGTCGACCCACCAGGTGTCGGTGAAGCCGAGCGCGTATTTGGGCGAAATGGCCGGCCGGCCGAACTTGTTCCAATAGACGATCCGAAAGACGCGGACGTGCCATTGCGGGACCACGAAGTGGCGCCAGAGCAGCACGCGGTCGAGCGCGCGCGTCGCCGCGATCAGGCCCTCGCGGTCCGGCGCCGCGACCACCGTCTCGATCAGAGCGTCGACCACCGGATCCTCGATCCCGATCAGATTGCGGCTGCCTTGAACGCCGGCCACCGCCGAGCCCCAGAATTCGCGCTGCTCGTTGCCGGGCGAGAGCGATTGGCGGAAGGTGTTGACCACGACATCGAAATCGAAGGAATCGATTCGGTTCTGATATTGCGAGGTGTCGACCACGCGGATGCGCGACTCGATGCCGAGCCTTTTCAGGCCACGCACCAGCGGCGCGATGATGCGCTCGAAGGCCGGCGAAACGATGAGAAACTCGAAGCTCAGCGGCGCGCCGCTCTCGGCGTTGACGCGCTTGCCCTCCTCGATCACCCAGCCGGCGCTATCGAGCAGGCGGCCCGCGTGCCGCAGGTTACGCCGATTGTTGCCGGAGCCGTCGCTGGCCGGCGGCGCGTATTCCTCGGTGAACACCGCTTCCGGCAATTGGTCGCGGTAAGGCGCGAGCAGGGCCAGCTCCGCCGCGCCCGGCAAGCCCGACGAGGCCAGCTCGGAGTTGGAAAAATAGCTCCGGGTCCGCGTATAGGCGCCATAGAACAAGTTACGGTTGGTCCACTCGAAGTCGAAGGCATAGCCGATCGCCTCGCGCACGCGCGCGTCGGCGAACATCGCGCGCCTGGTGTTGAAGACGAACCCCTGCATGCCGGTGGGCAGCTCGTTCGAAATTTCTTCCCTGATCGCCAGGCCGGACTCGAACTGCGGCCCGCTGTAGGCCGTGGCCCACACCTTGGAGGTGTTCTCCTGCCAGAAGTCGAAGGCATGCGCCTTGAACGCCTCGACCGCCACGGTGCCGTCACGATAGTAGTCGAAGCGGATGGTCTCGAAGTTATGGCGGCCACGGGTGACCGCGAGATCAGCGCCCCAGTAATCGGCGACGCGCCGATAGGTGATGGCGCGGCCGGGCTCGACCGCCTCGACGCGATAAGGGCCGCTGGCGAACGGCGGCTCGAGCGAGGTTTTGTCGAACGGGCGGGCCTCGTAATAGGCCTTCGAGATCACCGCAAGCTGGCCCATGATCAAGGGCAGCTCGCGGTTCTCAGCGCCCTTGAAGGTGAACTTGACCCGGTGGTCGCCCAGGTCTTCGACCGTTTGAACGTCGCCGTAATAGACCCGGTAGAAGGGGTTGCCCTTGGTCGTCAACGCCTCGAACGAGAAGATCACGTCGGCCACGGTGATCGGCGTGCCGTCGTGCCAGCGGGCCTCGGGCCGGAGCGTGAAGATCACCCATGAACGGTCGGCCGGCATCTCGATTCGGCCCGCGATCAGGCCGTATTCGGTGAAGGCCTCGTCGTCCGACGAGGTCATCAAGGTTTCGAACGCCAGGCCGAGACCATTCGCCGCCACGCCCTTGAGGATGTAGGGATTGAGCGTATCGAAGGTGCCGATGGCGGCGAGCTGCGCATGACCGCCTTTCGGTGCGTCGGGATTGACATAATCGAAATGGCTGAACTCGGGCCCGTATTTGGGCTCGCCATGCATCGCGATGGCGTGGCTCGCATAGGTTTCGCCGGCCGTCAGCGGCTCCGCCGACGCCAGCCAGGTCAGCAGGCACGCGGCAACAAACGCCGTGCCGGCGAGAAAACGCCCTAGGCCGCTGCCAATATGTTGCATCGAAGTCCGTGTCCGAATCGGTCCACGTTTGAGACGCGAGGCCGCGGGCGCGCCGCCGCCGGCGACTCGCCCCGCCCTGCAAGAGCTAATCTAGCGATTTCCGGTAGGTGGTCAAATCGGCATGTTTCCGCCTATCGACCCACCAGGTATCGAGGCCGATGGCGTATTTGGGTTGGCTGGCCGGACGGCCGAACTTGTTCCAGTAAATCAGATGGTGCTCGCCCTTGTACCATTGCGGCACCATGTAATGGCCCCACAGCAGCACGCGATCGAGCGCGCGCACCGCCGTGGTCATGCGTTCGCGGTCGGGCGCGGCCAGCACCGTTTCGATCAAGGCATCCACCACCGGATCCCCAATGCCGGCGAGATTACGGCTGCCGATCTGATCGGCGTAGGCGGAGCCGAAGTAGTCCCGCAGCTCGCTGCTGGGCGAGAGAAACTGCACATAGCGCTGGGTGGTGAGGTCGAAGTCGAACTCCTCGAGTCGCCGCTGATATTGCGGCACATCGACCAGGCGCATGGTCGTTTCGATGCCGAGTCGTTCCAAATTGCGGACATAGGGGCCGATGACGCGCTCGAAGGTGCGCATGAAATAGAGAAACTCGATGCTGAACGGCTCGCCGCTCTCGCTCTGCACCAGCGCGCCGTCCCGCACCACCCAGCCCGCCTCATTCAGGAGCCGCCGCGCCCGGCGCAAATTGCCGCGGATGCCGCCGTCGGCGCGCGGCGGTTCGAACGCCTCCGCGAACACCGCCTCCGGCAGTTCGTCCCGATAGGGCTCCAGCAAGGCCAGCTCGGCCGCCGTCGGCAGGCCGCGTGCCGCGAGCTCGGAATTCTCGAAGTAGCTCGCCATGCGGTCGTAGAGGCCATAAAAAATGTTCTTGTTGGTCCATTCGAAATCGAAGGCATAGGACAAGGCGAGCCGCACGCGCGGATCCTGGAACTTGGCCCGGCGGGTGTTGATGAAAAAGGCCTGCACCCCGGAGGGCGTGTTGTCGGGCAGCACCTCCTTGACCATCCAGCCCTGCTCGACGGCGGCGATATCGTAGGCCGTGGACCAGGTCTTGGAGGTGAACTCCTCGTGATATTCGTAAGCGCCCGCTTTCAGCGCCTCCACCATGACGGTGCGGTCGCGGTAATAGTCGTAGCGGATCACGTCGAAATTATGCCGGCCCGCCTTGATCGGGAGATGCGCCCCCCAATAGGCGGGATCGCGCCGATAGGAGATCGCGCGGCCCGGGTCCACCTTGTCCACGCGGTAGGGGCCGCTGCCCAGCGGCGGCTTCAAGGTGGTGCGGTCGAACTCGTTGGCGCTGTAATAGGCCCGCGAGATCACCGGCATGGTGGCGACCAAAAACGGCAGCTTGCGGTTTTCGCTGGCGCGCAGGCGAAACACCACCTCGCGCTCGGATAGCGCCTCGGCCCCGGTCACGTCGGCATAGAGAATGCGGAAGCTGGGATGCCCCTTGGTCTTGAGCGTGTCCAAGGAAAAAACCACGTCCTCGGCCGTGATCGGGCTGCCGTCGTGCCAGCGCGCCTCGGCGCGAAGCGTGAAGGCGACCGAGGTGCGGTCGGGCGCCAGCGTCACGCTCTCGGCGATCAGGCCATAGGCCGAATCCGGCTCGTCGGCCGAGCTTTCGAGCAGGCTCTCGAACAATTCGCTCGCCCCGGCGGCCGCCACGCCCTTGAGGATAAAAGGATTGAGGTTATCGAAGGTGCCTTCGGCGGAGAGGCTTAGGCTGCCACCCTTGGGCGCCTCGGGATCGGCGTAGTCGTAATGCGTGAAACCGGGTTCGTATTTGAGGTCGCCATAGAGAGCCAGACCGTGGCGCGGCACGCCGGCGCTCCCCGCGCCCACAGCGGGCGCCGCGAGCGTGGCGAAAGCAAGCGCGAGTATCGGCAGGGCGATCCGCAGCATCCGTCCCTCCCCTAGTGGGCGAATCGTGCGAGTCTAGAGCACAATCCGGCCGGAGGGAATCGTTTGACCGGGACGAACCCGTACAGGCGGGCAATAGCCGATCAGCGCGGGACGCCGTCCAGGTCGCGACGTTGCTTCGGGTAACGGGCTTCGAGGGCCTGGCGCGCAGCGACGAAGCTGTCCGGAATCGGCGCCATGAGGTCGCGCAACTCGGCCTCGCGCTGCTCGCGGCACGCGGCCTCGAGCGCCGCGGCCTGGCGCGAAAGGACGATCGCGCCGAAGCTGCCCGAGGTCGACTTCAGGTCGTGAGCCTCCCGCCGCAACGCCTCGATCTCAGCCGCCGCCGCCATCGTCTCCATCTCGCCGATGCGCTGCTCGCTCGCCTCCAGATACGCCTGCACGAGCTCAAACGTCTCCTGGCGCCCGATATTGTCGTCCAACGCCTGGAGCACGGCATTGTCCAGAGCATCGTCCGTCGCCGGTAATTCGGCCGGCGGCGTCGTCGGCGAACGGTTAGGTGCGTCCGATTGGTTCGGCTCGTTCACAAGCCATCGCTGCAGCGTGGCCCGCAGCTTTTCGGGCTCGATCGGCTTAGCCATGTAGTCGTCCATTCCCGCGGCTAGATATTTTGCGTCGTCGCCCACCATGGCGTTTGCCGTCACGGCGACGATCGGAATCCGCGCCGCCGGTCCGGGCAGCGCGCGGATCGCCCTGGTCGCCGCCACGCCATCCATTTCGGGCATGCGGATGTCCATGAGAACGAGCGCGAAATCGCCCTTCGAGACCGCCTCCACCGCCTCCAAGCCGTTCTCCACGACGGTTACTTGGCAGCCCATCTTTTCGAGCCAGGTGCGCGCGAGCAATTGGTTGATGCGATTATCTTCGGCAATCAGCACGCGCGGCGCCTCGCCAAGCTCCGCGCCGAGATCGCCGTGCATAGCTGGCGCTGCCGGCGCTGGTGTCACCGGCACCGGGACCGGACCGGAGCGACCACCGACGCCAAGCTCGGCGAAACAAGCCAGCAACGTCTCGCGGTTCACCGGATCCGGCAAATATTTGGCATAGCCGGTATCGGACGGCTGCGTCGAGCCATCGCCGACCCCGGCCCTTGTCACTTGGACGAGCTCGGTGTGCGCGAGGTCGCTGTCGGCGGCAGTCCGTTTGGCGAAGACCTCCGAATCGAGCCCGCCGCCGGTGATCACGTAGAGCGCGACATCGAAGGGCTTACCGATGCGGGCCGCCTCGCGCAGCCGTGTCAGGCCGGCCTCTCCGTCGCCGACCGTCCGCACCGCCATGCCGAGTTCCGTCGCCATCGCCACGTAGTGGCGCCTGGCCTCGGGCTGGCCGCAAACGACGAGCAGCCCGTGCCCCGCAAGCTGACCCTCATGAAGGCCCGACTCTTGCTCCGCCGTCGGGAGAACCTCGAGGCGAACCGTGAAGCGGAACGTCGTACCGACGCCGGGTTCGCTGTCGAAGCCGATCTCGCCGCCCATCATGCCGACAAGCTGGTGGCAAATGGCGAGCCCTAGGCCGGCGCCGGCAACATTCCGGCCAGCCAAGGGGTCCACCTGGGAATAGGCCTGAAACAATTTGTCGCGCGCCTCCGGCGGTATTCCGGCACCGGTATCCTGAACCTCGACGGCGATGTCGCGCCGGCGGCCTCGCGCCCGGCGCACGACACGCGAACCGCGACGGAGCCCCGCTCGGTGAACTTGATGGCGTTGCCGATCAGATTGGTGACAACCTGCCGGAGCCGAATGGCATCGCCTTTGACCGCGCGGGGCAGATCCGGGGCACACACGAGCGATAACGCGAGGCCGGCCTCATGGGCGCGCGCCTGGAACAACTCAACTGCGCTCGCCACCGTATCGCCGAGAGCGAAGGGCCCGTGGTCGAGCGTGAAGGTCCCGGACGCCGATTTCGAGACGTCGATGACGTCGTTGGTTACCCTGAGCAGCGCCTCGGTCGATTCGTAAATGATGTTTGCGTAATTCCGCTGCTCATCGCCGAGCTCGCTTTCGAGCAGCAGACGAGTCACCCCGCGCAGACCATTCAAAGGCGTGCGAATCTCATGGCTCAACACGGCCAGACAATCGGACCTGACCCGATCGGCCTGCGCCGCGGCATGCTCGAGCGCGGCCTTCTCCGTTGATACGTCGACGCACATCACGAGCACCGCGCCATCGCCGGCGGGCGATTGCGTCGCCGAGCGGTCGTCCCAGGCGACCGCTCGCACCCGCAGCCAAAAGCGCTCGTCGGCCGGCCCTTCAAAAGCGAGGTCTTCGACCCAAGGCTCGCCGCGCGCCGTGGCGGCCTGCAGGTCGCGCCGCGCCTGCGCATCCGCCACCAGGGCCGAAAGGTCGATCGCCTCGACGCGTCCGGCGCCGGCGAGCCGCGCAGCGAGGCCGGCAAATGCCGTATTTGCGTAGATAAGATCGCCGGTCGCTTCGAACAGAGCGACCGGCTCGGCAAAGCGGTCGAACGCGCGCCACGGCGCGGCCGTCAAATCCGGCGCTGACGTGGCCTTTGCCAGCCCGTGCTCGGCCTCCGATGACCGGCCGCGTGGCCGACCCAGATTGTCGGTCGTGATGGAAATCGGTCCCCTCCCCGTGCGCCGGATCGGCCCGAGTTTCCGGTGCTTGGGCGGTGGCTCGCTCGGACCGACGAGAGCCACCCACACAGGCCTGGAAGCAGGCGCCGCTTGGCGTTGGCAGCGAGGCTAGGCAGGCCAGCTTAAGAATGCGTAAAACCTGCAAAATGTTAGCGACTCATATCTTCTTCGTACCCCGCCACGAGCGGGCGGAGGCGGCGTCGACGCCATCGACCCTGGACCGCCGCGGCGCGGAACCCCATACTCCTAATCATGGCGAATTACCCGGAAACTGGCGGACCCATCATCCGCAAGATCCCGGACGGCGATACGCTGCCCCGCCTGGTTTGCGAGGCTTGCGGCTTCATTCACTACGACAATCCAAAAATCGTGATCGGCGCCGTGGCAACGTGGCGGGACCGAATCCTACTCTGCCGCCGCGCCATCGAGCCCCGGCGCGGGCACTGGACGATTCCCGCCGGGTATCTCGAGCTCAACGAGACCGCGGAACAGGGCGCCGCCCGCGAGACGCACGAGGAAGCCCAGGCGGAGATCGCGATCGATTGCCTGCTCGCGGTTTACAACATCCCGCGCATCAGCCAAGTGCAGTTGATTTACCGCGCGCGGCTGCTCTCGGAGGCGGTCGCACCGGGCGTGGAAAGTCTCGAAACCCGCCTGTTCGATTACGGCGACATCCCGTGGCACGATCTCGCCTTCCCGTCGGTGGTCTGGGCGCTGCGCGACCACGACGAGGCGCGCGATCGGGCCGTCTTCGCGCCGTTCACCAATCCCCCGGGCGAGCGCGGCGACGACCGGCCCGGCACGCCGCAGGGGCTTTGATACCGCCGGGGCTTTGATACCAAGGTGCGCTGAACCGGTTCAGTCGGCGAGGCCCATCAAGGCGCGGGCAAAGGCCTTCGCCTCGAAGGGGCGCAGATCGTCCGCCCCCTCGCCGACGCCGACGGCGACCACCGGCAGGCCAAAGCGTCGCGCCAACGCCACCAGCACGCCGCCCTTGGCGGTGCCGTCGAGCTTGGTGAGAACCAAGCCGTCGATCTCGATCGCCTCCTGAAACACTTCCACCTGGCGGTGGGCATTCTGCCCGGTCGTGGCGTCGAGCACGAGCAGCTTGCTATGCGGCGCGCTCGGATCGAGCTTGTTCAACACCCGGTCGATCTTCTTGAGCTCGGCCATCAGGTCGGCCTTGTTTTGCAGCCGCCCGGCGGTGTCGATCATCAAGACGTCGACACCCTCGGCGCGCGCCCGCTCCAGGGCGTCGAAGGCGAGCCCGGCGGCGTCGGCGCCGCTCTCCGGGCGGGCCAGGACGGGGCAGCCGGTGCGCTCGCCCCAGATCTTGAGCTGCGCCACGGCGGCGGCACGAAAGGTATCGCCCGCGACCAGCATCACGGCGCGGCCGTCGGCGCGAAACTGGTGCGCGAGCTTGCCGATGGTCGTGGTCTTGCCGGTGCCGTTGACGCCGGCGACCAGAATCACGTGCGGCTTGCGGGCGGGCTCAATCTCGATCGGGCGCGCCACCGGCTCGAGGATGGCGGCGATGGAATCGGCCAGCGCACCGCGCACCTCTTCGGCGCTGACATCCTTGCCGAACTTGGACTTTGCCAGCGCCGCGGTGAGCTCGGCGGCCGTCGCCGTGCCGAGATCGCCCGCGATCAGCAACTCTTCGAGCTCTTCGAGCATGGCGTCGTCGAACTTGCGGCCCGTGAAAATGCCGCCGATGCCGGCGCCCAGGCTGGCCGAGGTTCGGCTCAGCCCGGCCCTGAGCCGCGCCAGCCAGCCGCCGCCCTTGGCCGCCGTCGCCTGGCCCATCAGGTGGCGGCCCCGAGCAGCGTGTCGTGCTCGAGGTCGATGATGCGGGCACGCACCAAGGTGCCGGGCCGAGCCTCCGGGCCTCGCACGCGCACGGGCGCATAGTGTTCGCTGCGCCCCGCGCCATCGCGCTCGATCAGCACCGTCGCCGTGCGGCCCACGCAGGCGCGCA
>JAUVWK010000083.1 GCA_030604165.1 Alphaproteobacteria bacterium
AGCGCAACGATACCGACGTGCGGGAAATTCTCCGCCTCATCGCGGTGATCCGGAATAAGGAATATCAACGCGGCTGGCGCGATGCGGTGAGCGCCATGAAGACCGCGGTGGAAAACATTCAGAACGCGGGACCGGTGGCCGAGACCCCGACACCCGTGGCCGAGACCCCGACGACCGTGGCCGAAGCCCTGACGCCTGTGGCCGAAGCCCTGACGCCTGTGGCCGAAGCCACTACGCCCGAGGGCGACGGGCGTGTCCGCTATATGGAAGCCGCGCCTTCGAGCGGTGAGACGCCCGACGCCGAGCAGCAAGAGAGCCCGACGATCCGCGACGTTGGACAACGCTGAGGGCTTCGCGTCCGTTCGGCCCCGGCGACGCTCCGCCTCACGACCATTCGGGCTGCCGCTTTTCGCGATAGGCGGCCATCGCCTCGTGGAAATCCGGTGAGGCCGTGGCCCGGTCCTGGCGTTCCTTGTAGAGCGCGAAAAACGTGTCGAAGTCGCGGTCGAAACATTCGACCAGCATCGCCTTCGATAGGCGGCAACCCTCGGAGTTGACGGCGGCGTAGCGTGCGGCGATCTGCTCGAACTCGGCCAGCGCCTCGTCCTCGCCGACCAGATGGTCGACCAGGCCGATTCGTTCGGCCTCGCGGCCATCGATCATGTCGCCCGATATGATCAGGCGTTTGGCCCGGCCGAGGCCGATATACCGCGCCAGGCGGAGCGTGCCCAATCCCGGGATCAGGCCTTCCTTGATCGCCGGCACGCCAAGCTTCGCCGAGGGCGTGCAGACGCGGATGTCGGCGGCGAGCGCGAGCTGAAGGCCGCCGCCGATGGCATAACCGTGGATCAGGCACAGCACGAGCTTGTCCATGGTCTCGATGCGGCGCAGCGCGCGGTCCCACAGGTCGAAGTAGCTATTGTCGATCTTGCCCGCCGACAGGTCCTTGAGGTCGATGCCTGTGGAAAACGCCCGTCCCGTGCCGGTGATGGTCACCAGGCGCAGCGCCGCGTCGCCTTCGATCTTCTCGACGAGCGCGTCGAACTCGCGCGCCCCGGTCATGGCGACGGCGTTCAGCAGTTCCGGTCGATTCAGCGTTATGCGCGCGTGCGCCCCCTCCACTTCATAAATTAGCGTCTCGTACTCTGCCGGCATGAATGTTTCCTTCCCTGTGTCATCGTTCCTTGGTATCAGTCGGCTTGGCGCAGCCGGAACACGGCCTTGTCCGAGATAATGTAGAGCTCACCGCGCGCGTCCTCGCCGAACGAGGTCACGTGCCCGAGCTCGCCCACCGCCCATTGCCGTCGGTCCACGGCCTTGCCGTCCGAGAGGCGGAAGCTGCGCAGAAACCCGCTGCAATAGTCGGCATAGAAATAGTGCCCGCGCAGCGCCGGCATCGCGTTGCCGCGATAGACATAGCCACCGGTGATCGAGCAGCCGTCGTCATGGCCGTATGCCATGATCGGCAACACAAGGCCGGCGCTCTCGCAGGCGGCTGCCGCCGGGTAGCAATGGGCGCCTTCCATGACATTCCAGCCATAATTCAGGCCGGGCGCGGCGCTCAGGGTCGCGTTGACCTCTTCCCACGCGTTCTGGCCCACGTCGGCGATATAAAGCCGGCCGGCCTCGCGATCGAAGGCGAAGCGCTACGGGTTGCGCAGTCCGTAGGCCCAGATTTCGCCGCGCGCGTCGGGCTTGTCGGCGAACGGATTGTCGGCGGGGATCGCGTAGGGCTCGCCCCGGTCGACGTCGATACGCAGCAAGGCGCCGAGCAGTGTCGCCCGGTTTTGGCCATGCCCCTTGGGGTCGCCGCCGCTGCCGCCGTCGCCCATGGCGATATACAGCATGCCGTCCGGGCCGAAGGCGATGTGGCCGCCATTGTGATTGGCGTAGGGCTGCTCGATCTTGAGCACCAGCTTGGCCGTTCCGGGGTCCGCGCGATCCGGGTGTTGGCCCACGCGATAGCGTTCCACGCGGGTATGGCCGGTCTTCGCTTCGGTGTAGTTGACATAGAAATAGCCGTTGACGGCGTAATCGGGGTGGAAGGCGACACTGAACAGCCCACGCTCGCCGCCTTTTGACGCGCGTTTCCGGATATCGAGAAACGGCGTTTGCAAGAGCGCGCCGTCTCGGATGATGCGAATGCGCCCGGCTTGCTCGACCACGAACAACCGGGCGTCGGTCGGCGGGGCGGTCAGATAGAGCGGGTCGGACAACTCCCTGGTCACGACCTCCAGCGCGAGCCCCGCTGTTTCGGCCGGCGCCGGGGCGGCAGCACAGCCCGCGAGTGCGAACGCGAGCGCCGCCGCAAGGGATGAAAATGTGCGCATCGAACCTCTGTCGCCTCCTGTTTTGCCCCGACGCCCGTATGTCGAAGATAGGTCTTGGCGGCCTCCGGGGCGAGCCCGGCGGAGCGTGCCGCAATCGACTCTTGCCACTTGGTCGAATAATCTCCAGAGCGAGACAGCAGTGGGGAACCGGAGCAGGGTGATGAGCGGCTTATCGCGCGACGACTATGTGAAACTGGTCGAGACGGATTATTTCGGCAGTGTCATGAAGCAGGACTTCGCGGCCGTCGTGGCGTGTTTTACCGACGACGCCACGGTCACGATCTATCACGGCGACGCCGCGCCCCGGATCTTCAAGGGTGCGCCAAAGGCCGGCGAAACGCCTTTGCCTGCCTTCTTCGAGCATCTCTTGGCCAATTACGACCCGATGTTCGACGAGTTCGTCCATTATGTCGACGCGGCGGCCGAGCGCGGCGCCGCGACCTTTGCGGTGCGCCTTACGCCGAAGCCGGCGTCGGCCTATCGGGACCATGGCGTGCAGCATTTGCGGAACTGCAATTTCTTTGAATTTCGCGACGGCAGGATCCACGACATGATCATCTATTACGCCAATCCCGCCAGCGGCGGCGCGGGCGAGTCGGCCGAGGCCAAGCCGACCGGATTTCCGCAAGAGGTCTGACGCGAAGCGCAGGCCGACCAAACAAGTGGGAGAAGGTCATGGCGAAGGCGAAACTCGGTTGGGGCATCATCGGCGCCACCGGTTGGGGCGATCATACATTCGCGCCGGCCGTGACCGGCGCCAGCAACGCCGCCTTGAACGCCGTGCTGAGCTCCCGGGCCACGCACGCACGGGCCTTTTGCAAGCGCCACGGCGCGGCCAACGGCTATACCGACCTGGCGGCGTTCCTTGCCGACGACGGCGTCGACGCGGTCTGGATCGCCAGCCCAAACCACCTCCATGCGGAACAGGCGATCGCCGCGCTCAAGGCCGGCAAGCATGTGTTGTGCGAAAAACCCATGGCCGTGACCTCGGCGGATTGCCGCGCCATGATGCGGGCCGCAAGCCGGGCGAAGCGTCTGCTCAGCGTCGGCTATAACACGCGCCACCATCCGCGCTGCCAGGCGCTGCGGGCCGACTGGGTGGCCGGCAAGTTCGGCAAGCCGGTTCATGGGCGCGTGCATTTCTACTATGCCTATCCGGAGCTGCCGGCCAAGTGGCGCCGCCGCCGCGAAACCAGCGGCAGCTGGGTCATGGGCGACGTCGCCACCCACGCGGTCGATCTCTTGCGCTGGTTTCTCGGCGATGCGGCCGAAGTCAACGCCCATTTGACGCGACGGAGCTGGCGCATCCAAAACGACGACCACGCGCTCATCATGCTGCGCTTCAAGAACGGCGCGGTGGGCTCGGTTTCGGCCTCCACCGGCGCGCCCAGCCCAAACTCGCGGATTGAGCTCTACGGCACCGAGGGTTATGTCATTTTCGACGGCGTGGTGCTGGGCTTTCCCGGCAGCTTGACTGTCGGCTACCGCAATGGCCGCAAGCGGACCGTCCCGCTGGCCGCCGTCAAGACCTATCAGCGCCAAGTGGAGAGCTTTGGTCGCGCGGTCGCTGGCAAGGGCGAATTCCCGGTCAGCGCGCGCGACGGCTTGGCCAATTTGGAGATCCTCGAGGCGGCGCGCGGCTGGTAGCGCGCGCGGCAAGGCCACCCACCGCCTCGTCCATGCCAAAAAAAATCGATTGAGTATGGCCGGCCGGATGACGCCGGCACTCGGTCCCGCTATGCTAATGGGGTATCGGTCGACTGGCCAATCGGGTAATACGGGATCGCGACCAAAGGGCCGCTATCGGGGCTAGACCGGCACCGGCCGACAACGATTAATTTGTGGATTTGGAAAGATCATTCTGACGATGAGAATCACGAATTGGGCGATGGTGGGCCTCGCGGCCGTTATTTTGGCCGCGTGCGCCACCGAGGAAACACCGCAGGAGGTCAAGGTCGCGCCGGTTCAGAAATTGGCGAGCGGCGAAAGCCAACGCCTATTCGGCGCCTTTCTCGTCTCCGAGTTCGGCTCCTTGTTGGACCGCAACGATCGCGTGTTCGCCGAACGCGCCGCCCAGCGCGCGCTGGAGACCGAACCCATCGGCAACACCATGAGTTGGTCCAACCCGGATACCGGGCATTCGGGCGCGGTGACGCCGACCTTCACCTATCAACGCGACGACAACATGTATTGCCGCAATTACAAGTTCAGCTTCACGATCGGCGAGGTCACGCGCGAGGCGACCAGCACCGCCTGCCGCGAGCCGGGCGGGCGCTGGAAGGGCGGCGAGGCCTAACGATTCGGCGGCCCTCGGCCGCCGTACGATCAGGTTTCCGAGCCGCTGCCGAAGTTCATGCAGGGCACCGCGGTCGCGTTCGGCGCGCTGCTCTGCAAGATGTCCACGCCGTCGCCGCCTTCAGGCAGGTCGTTGTCTTGGTCGCCGTCGAGAATATCGGCGCCGTCCTGGCCCAGTAGCGACTCGTTGTCGCTGCTTCCCTCCAGCGTGGCGGCGCTGTCCGGCGCGCTCGTTCCGAGCCCCAATTCTGCCGCGGCGGCGGGTTCCGCCGGCTCGCCGGCGCTCGCCGGGCGGCCCGCGCCCAGTATCTTTCTCAGCGCGACCGCGGCCACCAGCGATATCACCGCGCGGGTTCCGAAGGCGCCGGTGGATTTCGCGGCCGCCAAGATGCGCGCCGCCTGGGAAGGCGCCTGCTGCACCGCTTGCTGCACGATCCTGGGGGCGAGGTGCGGCGCGAACTCGATCGTCCGCGCGACGATCGCCGCGGCATCGTCCGGGTGCCGCGCGATGGCGTCGCTCAGGCGCTCCAGGGCGGCGCGGTCGTGGCGCTGGCCCTCAAGGTCGGGCGACGCGGCCCGCGAAATCGGCAGCGCCAACCCTTCCGGCTCTGCACACGGGGCTCCATCCGTTTTACGGGACGCCTTGCTATCCATGACCGATTCCCGATCCGCTTCGACCAATTTCCCGAACACCGGTCGGCGGACTTACGCTTCGCTTGGAACCGAGCGCTAATATACTCGGTTAAGGAAGTGTTACCGGGCGATGGTTAACAATCTGTTAACCGCTGACACAAAATGGCCACAGCCCCGTTCGGCGCGCGCCCTCAGCCGCATCGTATGGGGCCGGGTGTGAGAGAGGATATATTCTGATATCAGATAGTTACGTGGCGCTACGCGACCACGCGTTCAGCCGGAAAGCGGACGTTCATGATGGTGCCCGCGTTCGGCCGGCTTAACAATTCGAGCGAGCCGCCATGGAGCTCGATCAACCGTTTCGTCAGGGGCAGCCCAAGGCCCGTGCCCTCCTGGCCGCGTTGCCGGGAGAGCGCGTTTTTCACTTGGCCAAAGGGCTCGATGGCTTGGAAAACCTGCTCCGGCTCGAGGCCGAGCCCGGTATCCACGACGGAGAACAGGAATTCGCCATCGGGCTCCAGGTCCGCGGTCACCAACACTTCGCCGCCGGGTGGCGTGAATTTGACTCCGTTCGAGATCAAATTCAGGACGATCTGCTTGACGCGCCGCTGATCGGCATGGAGTCTCGGCAGCGTGTCCGAAAGCGCCATGGTCAGCTTGATTTGCGCGGTTTCGGCGCGCAGCTTGACGAGTCTGATCGACTCGGCGATCACCGGCTTGACCGCGAAGGTCTCCTCCTGCAGTTCGACCTTTTGCGCCTCGGATTTGGCGAAATCGAGAATGTCGTTGATCAGCTCGAGAAGATGCAGGCCGCTGTTGTGGATATCGGTGGCGTATTCGCGGTATTTCGGGTTCAGCGCGCCAAACAGCTCCGCCTGCATGGTTTCCGAAAAGCCCACGATGGCATTGAGCGGCGTGCGCAGCTCGTGGCTGACATGGGCCAGGAAATTCGTCTTGACCCGATTCGCCGAGTCGGATCGCGCGGTCGCCGCGAGCAGTGCCCGCCGGGTATTCTTGAGGGCCGTAATGTCGCTATGGCTGATCACTAGCGCCGTCGCCTCGCCGCGTTCGTCGAACACGGGTGCGAACCGGATTCTGTTCCAGAACGTGCGTCCGTCCTTGCGGTAACAGAGCAGCTCGGCCATCACCGACTTGCGTCGCGCCACCGCCTCGCGAACTTTCGCCAGCGTCGCCGGGTCGGTCTCCGCGCCGAACAAGATCGACCAGTCGTGCCCGCGACATTCGTCTTCCGCATAGCCGGTGATGTGCAGAAACGCGCTGTTGACGTAGCCGATCGGCTCCCCGGCCTGGCGCGGGTCGCTTACGGTGACACCGTCGCTAATCAGGGCCACGGCGGCGGCCGCGGCCGCGCTCCGATCAACCGGCTCGGCGAGCCGTTGGCGTGTGGTCTGGCGTGCAGCTTTGTTCTTATCGCTCATGCAGGTTCGGGTCGTTAGGTTCTTCCAACACTCTCTCGTGGCAATCGAGGCGCAAAGGTCAACACGATTTCGCGGCATAGTGCAACAACAAGCGACGAGCATGACTGGAACAAGATTGTTGGTTTTCTGTGACAAACTGATGTCGGATCGAACTCACCCGGTGTCGAAACGCCGCGCCGCGCGGCGCGACAATCATCGCCTGGCGCCGCGAATGCAAGTGTTTTGGCGTCGCGACGGCGGTTCGGTACGGTTCGCGCCGCGTATCGAGGCGGCGGTCAGACCCGTTCGTAGGTGTAGCTGCCGTCGTCCGCTTCGCGGCGCGCGACCGCGCCGCGCGCCATCAGCAAATGCAGGTGCGCCAAGGTTTCTCCGACCGCGAAGCCGGTTTGGTGGTGATCCAAGACCCGGTTGAACAAGGGCCGCGCCAAGGTCATCGCGGTTTTGGGCCGGTCGCAGTTGGCCAGCAGGGTTTCGAGACGCTCTGCGTGATGGTCGGCCAGCTCGGTGAGACGGATGTGCAGGCCTTTGAACGGCTCATTGTGCGAGGGCAGAAGCGTCGTCTCCGCCGGCAACCGACGCAGCCGTTCGATGGAATCGAGAAATTCCTGCAACGGATTGGCCTCGGGCTCCGGCGCGTACACGCCGACATTGGGAGAAATGCGCGGCAAAACCTGGTCGCCGGAAATCATCAAAGTGAGAGCCTCGCAATAAAGGCAGGCATGCTCCGGCGCGTGACCGGTTCCGACCACCACGCGCCAACGCCGGCCACCGATGTCGAGCTCGCTGCCGTCGCTCAGCCGGCGATAGCGGCGCGGCGGCGGGCTGACGATCCGGGGAAAGTGCAGGCCGTCGGCGGCGGTGCGGGCAAGGTAGTCCTGATCGCAGCCGGCTCGCCGGTAAAACGCGACCAGCTCGTCGGTCATCGCGTCGTCCCCGTCGAGGCTTAGCATGCGAGTGCATAACCACTCGACCCGCGTCATCCAAAGGTCGACGTCGAGGCGTTTCGTGAGCCATCCCGCGAGGCCGACGTGGTCGGGATGAAAATGGGTGACGATAACGCGCCGGACCGGCCGCCCCGCCAACCGCTCCGACAAAACGCGCTGCCACAGCTCGCGGGTTATCTTGGTGTTGAGGCCGGTGTCCACGATAGTCCAGGCGTCGCCGTCCTCGAGCAGCCACAAATTGATGTGGTCCAGCGCGAACGGCAGCGGCATGCGCAACCAATGTACGCCCGGGGCGACGCACATGGTCTCGCCAGGGTCCGGTTTGCCGTCGAAGAGGTATTCCAATGTTGCGGACAACCGTGTCTCCTCTATCGTTGAAAGCTCGCCTTGCGGCGGCCGGCGGGGGCCTTGCATGGGAGCGACGGGCCGGGGGCATTGACCGGTCAGGCCAACTGGGCCCTGAAAAACGCCACGTTAACGACCAATCCCGGCAACAGGAAATGGAATAACGCCGCCACGCGCTCGATCTCGCCCGGCGGCGCGTCGCGGCGCGCGGCCTCGATGACACGCTCGGAGGCGGCGCCACCCGGATTCGGCAGGGCGAGCACCAGGTCGATCGCCCGTCGATAGGTCTCGTCGGCAAGCGCCGTGTGGCGCGCCGTGCCGACGGAGGGCTTGAGGTCGGCCCAGGCCAGGGCAAAGTAGCTGGGCCAGCGCGCCAGGGCGCGATAATCGGTGTTGACGAACGGCAGGCCGAGCGTAGCCATGATGTCGTCGTAGCGCCGCGCGGTGGCGGCGTCGGCGTGGTGACGCTCCATCAGCACGAAGGGCACCGCGACCTCGGGCGCGTGCCGGCCTTCGAAGGGCGCGGTCTCGTCGGCCGGCGCCGGCGCTGCCCCGGCCAGCAGGAGGCGGGTCATGGTGGCGATCAGGAGATAGAGGAAGTTACCGTGAGAAAACACCTCGAGCGTCGCGCGGATGTCGTCGATTTCGCGCGCGCCGTAGCCGGCGCGGCCGAGCCGCTCCACCAGAGGCGGGGGCGCAAGCTCCGCCGCGCGGCTTTCGACGAAGGCGCGCAGCTCTTGCGTCGCCGCGACGAACGGGCGGCTGAGGCAGAGCGGGCGCAACGGTGTCCACAGTTCTTCGAAAAAATTCGGATAATGGCTGTAGGCCATCGTGACCACGCCCATCCACGGCACCTGCAGGACCCGCTTCATATCCTCATACTGCGCGGCGCGCGCGCCCGTCGCCGCGTGCTCCGGCAGCGGATGAATTTCGGGCAGGGGATCGGGCAACCGACGCGGCAGGTCGATCACAAGGGCGGCTCCGTCTTGGTCGGTCGGGCCGACTGTACGCGCCGGGCACCGCCCTGTCGACGGCGCAAGAAGAGCCGCCTCGACGCGGGCCTAGAGCTGGCGCAGCTTACCGAACTGGATGTAGTCGGACCAGGCGTGGTCGAGCCGGCGCATCACGCCGCATGCCTTTTGCAGCTCCGCCGCCATGGCGTCGTCTCCGACCAGAGCGGCGGCGTGTTCCCGCTCGATTTCCGTGAGGCGTTTTTGCAAGACCCGCCCCTTGTCGGACAAACGGACCCGCACAGAGCGCTTGTCGTGCGCCGTGCGCTCCTGCTCGACATAGCCGTTCTCGACCAATTTCTTGAGATTGTAGGAAACGCTCGAGCCCAAATGGTAGGCGCGCCGCAAGAGCTCGCGCACCGTGACTTCCTCGTTGATATCCGACAGCAAGAGCGCCTGCACGGCGTTGATGTCTTCGATGCCGAGGCGATCGAGCTCGAGGCTGATCACATCCAGAAAACGGCGATGAAGGCGTTCGATCCAACGGGTCAAATTGACGTAGAACTCGTGGACCGCACCTTCGTTGAATTGCAGCTTCGTTGCCATGGCCGTCTTGCCGTCAGCCATTGCACTCACATCCTTCTTCGGCGCCGCCCGAGAGTCGGTCGCGACCGGCATTATGGTCGCGACGGCGAACATTCCTTTCGGAGCTTTCGACCAGCATGGTTCGCCAATGCTTAAGGAACCGTGAAGATTGCCGCGCCGAGGGGGCCCGGGCGCCGGAAAGGCCCGGCTGGC
>JAUVWK010000535.1 GCA_030604165.1 Alphaproteobacteria bacterium
GCCGTGGGCGGGCTTCAAGCCGGCACGCTCATCGCCTACACGCTGCTCACCGAGACGGTGTTCCAGTGGCCCGGCATGGGCTTTCTGTTTTTGGAAGCGGTGACACGCGCCGACATCCCCGTCATCACCACCTATCTCGTGCTGGTCGGGCTTCTGTTCGTTGTCGTTAACACGCTCGTGGACATTGTGAGCCTCGCGCTCGATCCGCGCGTCAGCCTGGAGGGCGCGCGATGAGCCTCAGCACAGTGCCTGCCGCGGACCGCGCTTTCGCCACCTTCGCCGCCGAGCGGCCCGGCGCGGTGCTGGCCGGACTCCTCCTTGCGATTGTGGGCGTCGCCGCGCTGTTCGCACCGCTGATCGCGCCGCAAGATCCGTTCGACCTGGCGAGCTTCGATATCCTCGACGCCGAGCTGCCGCCCATCTGGCAAGAAGGCAGCGACCCGCGCTTCGTGCTCGGTACCGACGCGCAAGGCCGCGATTTGTTTAGTGCGATTTTGTACGGCACCCGCATCTCGCTGCTGGTCGGCATTCTTGCGGTGGCGATCCAAGCCGCGATCGGCGTCTCGCTGGGGCTCGCAGCAGGCTATTCCGGGGGGAGGGTGGACAGCCTCGTCACGCGCCTGGCCGATGTACAGCTCTCGCTCTCCACCCTGATGATGGCGATCATCGTCATGGCGCTGTTCCGGGCCGGGCTGGGCGGCGAGGCCTTGAGCCAATTCGCCGTGCCGCTGCTCGTCCTGGTCATTGGCCTCGCCGAGTGGCCGATTTTCGCCCGCACCGCCCGCGCGGCGACCCTCGTGGAGGTGTCCAAGGACTACGTTCGCGCGGCCCGGGCCGTGGGAAGCGGCGATGCTGCCATTGTGCAGCGCCACATCCTGCCCAACATCCTCTCGCCGCTGGTCGTCATCGCCACGACCCAGGTGGCCGGCGCCATCATGGCGGAGGCGGCTCTCTCATTCCTAGGCCTGGGCATGCCGGTAACCAAACCCTCGCTCGGCACGTTGATCCGCTCCGGCTATGACCTCATGTTCGCCGGCGCCTGGTGGGTTACGGTCCTCCCAGGGCTGGTGCTCATCGGGGTCTTGATCGCGGTCAATGTGCTGGGAGACGCCTTGCGCGATTGGCTCGACCCGAGGGCTCGGGCCGGCTAAATCAAGCCCGCGGAAGCGGCTATTCGGCCCAGGCCCCCTTGATCATTGGGGCCCCAGCGACCCATAAGATATAGTGCAGCAAGGCTTTCCGGCCACGAGAACAGCGGCGTTTCGGATACGAAGCCGCCGCGGAGGAGACGTCATGGAGACCCCGGGCCCGGTCAATCCGGATCTCGTCTATTCTTTGCGCCGTGTCACCGAGCGCGCGGCCTGTGCGGCCTTCAACTGGATCGGCCGCGGCGATGCCGACGACGGTGGCCGGGCTGCCCTGGACGCCATGCGTGCCGCGATTGCCGAGATCGATATCGACGCGCGCGTCGTCATCGGGGAGGCCACGGCCGGCGAGGCGCCGCAGCCGCAACGCGGCGAGCATCTCGGCTCCCCCGGCGCCGCTTTCAAAGCAGATATCGCCGTGGACCCGGTGGAAGGCACGAGCTATCTGGTGCGCGGCCTCACCAACGCCCTTTCCGTTCTCGCCGTGGCGCCGCGCGGCGCCATGATGAACCCAGGCCCCGCCTTCTACATGGAGAAGTTCGTGGCCAGCGCGCCCGCGCGCGGCAAGATCGACCCGGCCTGGTCCACCTCGAAAAAGCTCGAGGAGCTGGCCGGCATTCTCAATAAGGACATTTCCGATCTCACCGTGTTCGTTTTGGAGAAGCCGCGTCACCGCGCTCTCGTGAACGAGATTCTCGCGGCGGGAGCGCGCGTCGCCATGTATCCGGCGGGCGACGTCGCCGGCGCACTCATGGCGGCGGTTCCGGGGTCGAGCATCGATGCTTTGATGGGGACGGGCGGCACGCCGGAAGGCGTGATGTCGGCCTGTGCCGTTAGGGCGATCGGCGGCGAGTTCCTTGCGCGCCTCGACCCGCAGCTTCAGACGGAAACGCAAGCGGTCAACGACGCCGGCATCGACACGCAGCGCTGGTTCGAGCGCGACGAACTCATCACCTCCGACGACGTTTTCTTTTGTGCGACGGGCATCACCACGGGGCTCATGCTCGAAGGCGTAGAGAAATCGAAGACCCACTATAAATTGCAGACAATGATGATTACCGGGGCGTCCGGCGAACGGCAGATCATGACGAGTTATCTGCCGATTGAACGTCTTGCGAGCGTGGCGGCTCGCGACGTTGCGTAACAAGCCAAACGGATAGGAACGCCTGGGAGCAGAGCATGCCCAAGCGAGTGGATCATCCGATCATCCTCGGCATCGTGGGTGACTCGGCATCGGGAAAGACGACCCTGTCGGCGGGCGTCGCTCAGATTCTGGGCGAGGAGCACTGCTCGATCTTCTGTACCGATGACTATCATTGTTACACGCGGCAAGAGCGTAACGATGCGGGGATGTCCGCGCTCGATCCACGCGCGAA
>JAUVWK010000316.1 GCA_030604165.1 Alphaproteobacteria bacterium
GGATTTCGCCAGCATTTCCTCGGTCATGTCGACGCCGATCACCTGGCCGTCCGGTCCCACCTGGGCGGCGGCGATGAACGAATCGAAGCCGGCGCCGGAGCCGACATCGACGACCTTCTCGCCGCTTGCCAGCGCCCCCAGCGAGAACGGATTGCCGACGCCGGCGAACGATTCCACCGCTTCGTCGGGCAGCGGATCGACCAGGGCCGCATCGTAGCCCAGGCGTTTGGCGAGCGGTCTGCCGGTATGGAAATGGTATTTGTCGTCCGGGCGAACCGCGACCGCGCGGTACTTGTCCTTCACCTCTTCGCGCAAGGCGTCAGGATCAACCGGTGTCTGCTTGCTCATGCGTTACCTTCCCTTCGCGTCATCATCCATAACCCTATTATGGCAACAAAGCGTGCCGTCGGCGAGGGTTGGTGCTCGCTTTGTCGCTCGCTTCGGCGGCACCGAACTTGTCGGCGGCCGGGCTGAGCACCCGGCGGAGGTTGCCCTCGCGCCGGGTGAAGCCGCATTGATCGAAGAATTCGAGCAGGTCGATAGATAAATTACGCCCGATGCCCGCGCGGTCGCGATAGGCGCCGGCGGAAAACCCGCCGTCCGCGGTTTCTTGCGTCAGCGCCTCGGCGGTCTCCGCCAGGCGGCGCACGGCAGCGGGCAGAAAATAGCGGTTGTCCGCCACCTGGACGACCAGGCCCAGCCGGGCGGCGCGGCCGAGAAAGCGCGCCACCGCCTCGGCCTCCAGCCCGAGCGACGAGGCCAGATCCCAGACCGCCGGTGGATGCAACGCCGCGTCCGCCAAATGCGGGCGCAGACGCTGCCACAGGGCGTCGTCGGCGGCTGTCAACGAGGCCCTATGCCCGGGCAAGTGCAGGATGGTGCCGCTCCGCGCCAGCGCGCCGGCGCGCACCAGCGCTTGCGCGGCCGCGCTGAGCGCCTCGGGCCGCACAGTGCCGCCCAAGCGGCGGCGAAGCTCGTATTCGTTGGGGCCCAGGGTTTCGGGCCGGGTGCTGTGCCAGCCCGTAACCTCGCGCACCAGCGCTTCGCGCAAGGCCGCCCAATGCGGCGCGGCCAGGCCGATCGCATGGCGGGGCGTGCCGAGCTTGACCATCGGTACCAGCGGCCACAGGGCGTCGGCCTCGTCGGCGCTGAGGTTCCAGGCTCGCGCGAAGTGCTCCAGCTCAAGCCCGCCCGGCGTCTGCGCCAACAGCGCGGCCAACGAGTCCGGCGCCGTTCCGCGTTCCAGCGCCGCGAGAGCGGCCAACCGCTCGGGCCGTGCGCGGCCGCGCGCCGGAGCAAAGGGGTCGACCACGCGCCCGCCGGCGACCGTGCGCCGCGCCGCCTGGTCGCGCAGGATCAGGCGGTCGCCGCGCAACGCCCCCAATGGGCGGTCCAGCACCAGTTGCACGAGGCCCGATGCGCCGGGCGCGATGGCGCGCTCCTCGAGCACGGCGACGCGGCAGATCACGTCGGCGGCGCCGAGATGCAGATGCGCCGGGGTCCAATGGTCGAGCGGGCGCCTTTCCGTGCCGAGCAGGCGGATACGCGCGTCGATCCGGCGCGTCGGCGCATGGGCGCGTTCGGTTAGCAGCCAATCGCCGCGCTGAATATCGCTCTTTTTCACCGCCGCGCCGGCGATGTTGAGCGCGCAGCGCTGCCCGGCCGAGGCGCGGCCCGCCTCCTTGTTGTTCGCGTGCAGGCCGCGCACCCGCACCGCGAGGCCTTGCGGCGACAGCAGCAGATGGTCGCCGACGGTTACCGCGCCCGAGAACACCGACCCCGTCACCACCAGGCCGGCGCCGGGCAAGGTGAAGCAGCGGTCGATCGGCAGCCGGAAATTACCGCTCGCCCGATGCTCTTGCGCCTCGCTCGCGGTTTGCCGGAGCGCCGCGCGCAGCGCTGCGATGCCCGCGCCGCTCCGCGCCGAAACCGGGATCAGGGGCGCCTCCGCGAGGCCGGTTCCGGCCAGCAAAGCGCGCAGCTCGCTGCGCAGCGCCGCGAGGCGACGGTCATCGACCAGGTCGCTTTTGGTCAGCGCCACGAGCCCCCGGGTGATGCCGAGAAGATCGAGAATCGCCAGATGCTCGCGGGTCTGCGGCATCGGCCCGTCGTCGGCGGCGACCACGAGCAGGGCGACATCGACCGTCGCGACGCCCGCCAACATGTTGCGAATGAAGCGCTCGTGCCCGGGCACATCGACGAAGCCGAGCGTGCGGCCGTCGCCGAGGTCGCTGTAGGCGAAACCGAGGTCGATGGTCAGGCCCCGGCGCTTCTCCTCCGGCAGCCGGTCGGTATCGACCCCAGTCAGGGCCTCGACCAGCTTGGTCTTGCCGTGGTCGACATGGCCGGCGGTGGCGACGATCAACGGTTTGTTTCCTGGCCGATATCCCACTGCTCGAGCTGGGCGAGAAAGGCCGCCTCGTCTTCCAGGCAGCGGAGGTCGAGCAACAGGGCGCCCTCCTGCACGCGCCCGATCACCGGCGTCGGCAGGGCGCGAAAGGCCGCGGCGATGCGGCGCAAGGGGCCGCCGGCGCGACGCTTGGGCCCCAGCGGGCGGATCGTCAGGGCGACGCTCGGCAGGGTATCGATGGGCAGCGCGCCGCTGCCGATCTGGCTCTCGCAGGCGGCGACCTCGACCGTGGCCACGTCGGCGAGACGGCGCGCCAGCGGCGGCGCTAGGCGCTCGGCCAGGGCTTGCAGCTCGTCGGTCGAGCGGCTCAGGAGGCGTAGCGCCGGCAGCCGTGCCGCCAACCGCGCGGGATCGCGATAGAGCTTCAGCACGGCCGCCAGCGCCGCGACCGTCATCTTGTCGATACGCATGGCGCGTTTCATGGGGTTGCGCTTGATCTTGGCCACCAGATCGGCGCGCCCGGCGATGATGCCGGCCTGCGGCCCCCCCAGCAGCTTGTCGCCGCTGAAGGTGACGAGGTCGGCGCCGCCGGCCAGCACCTCGGCCGCCGTGGGCTCGTGCGGCAGGCCATAGCGCGTGAGATCGACCAGGGTACCGCTGCCCAGATCCACCGCCAGCGGCAGGTCATGCGCGCGGGCAAGCGCGGCCAGCGCGCCGATGTCGACCGCGGCCGTGAAGCCGCGCACCTCGTAGTTGCTGGTGTGGACCTTGAGCAACAGGGCGCTGCGCGGGCCGAGCGCCGCGGCGTAATCGCCGAGGTGGGTCCGGTTGGTCGTACCGACCTCACGCAGCTTGCAGCCCGCCCGCGCCATGATATCCGGCAGGCGGAAGGCGCCGCCGATCTCGATCAACTCGCCGCGCGAGACCACGACCTCCTTGCGCAGCGCCAGGCTGTTGAGCACCAGCATGACCGCGGCGGCGTTGTTGTTGACCACCGTCGCCGCCTCGGCCCCGGTCAGGCGGCAAAGCCAGCCCGCCACGTGATCGTCGCGCTCGCCCCGCTGGCCGCTTGCCAGGTCGAATTCCAGATCGCTCGGTGCCGCGGCCACCGCGGCCACCGCGGCGAGGGCTTCCGGCGGCAGCGGCGCGCGGCCGAGATTGGTGTGGAGCACCGTTCCGGTGAGGTTGAACAGCGGCCGCGGCGCGGCGTTCAGGCTTGCGGCGAGGGCGGCGCCGACCCGGGCGACGATCGCCGTGTCGCTCGGGTCCGGCGGCGCGTTGTCGCCAGGGGCTGCGAGCTCGTGACGCAGCTCCGCCAGCACCGCGCGCACCGTATCGGTCACGAAAGCGCGGCCGTGGGCGTCGATCAGCGGCCGCAAAGCCGGCAGCTCGACCACTCGGTTGACGGAGGGAAGCGCCGCCTGCGGCGCTGGTGCGGACTTGCTCATTGGCAGCCGGAATTGTCCCGTGGTTAAGGAATTTCGATGCTATGGCCCGAGGGTCGCCAGCGTCAACGCGCGCGGCGCGGCGCCACACGATGCTTCGCCCATAGATGTCGAACAATCACATCTTACGATCTGGGCGTCGTTCGGCCCGCTGAGCGCGGAAAACGCCGCGCGCCGCCGGGCCGGCATAGCAGCCATGCAGGGAACGCCCTGCGAACCGATAGGTGCTTGGTTTACATGACCAAAGGAAGCAGGTTCGTCCGCCTAACTTGATCCACGTCAATCCGGCTCTAACCATAGGCGATTAGAATCCGAAACCGATCCATGGAGGCCGACTTTGGCGATGAAGTACGGGATGTCTGGAGCGGAGGATATTGTGCGGTCTAATGCGATCGAACCGCAGCACGACACGAACATAGTGTCTCGATTCGAAATCGTGGCGCGAGAGGATTTCTCGGACGTCAC
>JAUVWK010000045.1 GCA_030604165.1 Alphaproteobacteria bacterium
CGGTCAAGAGAAAGACATAGGCCGGGCCGCTGCCGGAGACCGCGGTGACGGCGTCCATCAGGGCCTCGTCCTCGATCCAGGCCACTTGGCCCACGGCCGCCAAAAGCTGCTGGCAGCGCGCGCGCTGGGCCGGGTTCACCTGACTGTTGGCACAGGCGACGGTCATGCCGCAGCCGATCGCCGCCGGCGTATTGGGCATGGCGCGGACGATGGGCACGGCGCCCAAATGGCGCTCGAACCGCGCCATCGGGCAACCCGCCGCGATCGACAGCACGACGGTCTCGGGGTTGGCGAAAGCGCCGTAGCCCGGCACCACCGCGTCCATGATCTGCGGCTTTACGGCGAACACCACGACCCCTGCCGGAGGCTGCGCCGCCGCGGCGTCGGGCAGCACGGCCACGCCGAGGTCCGCGAGGCGTTTCGCCGCGGCGCGATCCGGTTCAACGACGACGACATCCGCCGGACCGACCGGGCCCTTGAGCCAACCGCCAAGCAGCGCGCCGCCCATCTTGCCGCCGCCGACCAGGACGATCCTGTTTGAGCTCGCGCCGGGCGGAGCGCTAGGCGCACCGCCCCCAGGCATCAGGCCTCTCCGGCGGTTTCGATGATGGCGGCGGCGACCGCGTCGGCGGCGCTCTTGCCGCCCCAGATGACGTGTTGGAAGGCCGGGTAATAACGCTCGCATTCGGCCACCGCGATCCCGATCATGTCTTCGATCAGGCTATAGCTGGGCGGCGGCCCGCCGCGAAACAGCACCGAGTGGCGGTAGGTAGGCTGGCCCTCCTCGGTCCACAGATCGAAATGCCCGAGCCAAAGCTGCTCGTTGATGCGCGCGAGCAACGGATAGATGGTCTCGCGCCGCTCGAGCGGCACCCGCACGTCGAAGCCGCACGAAAAGTGCAAAGCCTGGATATCCTGGCGATAGGCGAACCACAATTGGTAGGCGCACCAACTGCCGGCATATTCCGCCGCCAAGTCGTCCGTGCTGAAGCGTTCGAACGATAAATCGTGGGCGGCCACGACCTGTTCCGCAACTTCCACCGGGTTAGCCAGCAGTTCCCACGATTCGGCTACGTTCGCAGACATCGCCCCGTCCTTATTCCGATGAAGATACCGATGAAGATTCCGATGAAGCGGCCGGCGCGCGCTTCCCGCCGAGAAACCGACCGCAAGGTAATCGATATGTTGTGGTGTAGCGTCGAAGCGACACAAATTATTCCCGCCAATACAATAAAATGTGTTGGCGCGAAAAAAAAGCCCTAAGTATGGTATGCGAAGATTTAAGCTGGCGCCGGTCGGTCTTGGTCGGTTTTGGCGCCTTGCTCGAGCCTCGCTTCCAGCTTGGCCAAGCGTTGCTCGAGGAGCTCCTGCTCCGTGCGCGCCTTGGCCGCCATTTCCTTGATCGCCTCGAACTCGTCGCGGCCAACCAAGTCCATCGATTGCAGAATCCGCTCCAACTGGCGGCGCACCAGCGCCTCCATTTCGCCCTTGACGCCGCTGGCCGCGCCCATGGCGCCGCCCGCGACACGCGCGAGATCATCGAGCAATCGGCTATCGACTTGCATGACCGTCTCCTAATCTTCGGCTTGGGCGCGGCCACAGCACGCGGCGCATCTCGCACGCCGGGCGGGCTCGCTTATTGCCCCTAATATGGCCATCCGCGCGGCTGTCGACAACGTTGGTTGCGGCGTGCCCCGCTCGGGCCCTATAACTGGCGGCAAGCGAAATGCCAGTCGCGGGGCGGTACGGCATCATGATCGTTGTCACGGGCGGAGCCGGCTTTATCGGCTCAAACCTGGTCGCGGGCCTCGAGGAGCGGGGCGAGCGCGACATCGTCGTCTGCGACCGGCTTGGCGACGACGATAAATGGCGCAATATCGCCAAGCGCGAGCTGGCCGATGTGATCGCGCCCGACGAGCTTCTGCCATTCCTCCAGGACCATCGCGCCGCCCGGCCGGTGATCTTTCATCTCGGCGCGATCTCCTCGACCATGGAGCGCGACGCCGACCTGTTCGTGCGCACCAACTTCGCCCTCAGCCTGGCGCTGTGGCGCTGGTGCGCCGAGACCGGTTGCCGCTTCATTTACGCCTCTTCGGCCGCGACCTATGGCGACGGCGCCGCTGGCTTCGACGACGACGGCGGAATCGCGGGCTTGGCGCGGCTGCGCCCGCTCAACGCCTATGGTTGGAGCAAGCATTTGTTCGACCGCCGCGTCGCTCGGCTGCTCGCCGACAGCGCGTCGGCGCCGCCACAGTGGGCCGGGCTCAAGTTTTTCAATGTGTTTGGCCCCAACGAATATCACAAGGCGAATCAACGTAGCGTGGTCACCACGGCCTATCCCGGGGTCGCCGCCGGCGGGCCGGTTCGGCTCATGAAGTCGTGCGATGCGCGCTACCCCGATGGCGGACAGAGGCGCGATTTCGTCTGGGTCGGCGATTGCGTTTCGGTCATGCTCTGGTTGCTCGACCAGCCGGAGGTGACGGGCCTCTATAACGTCGGCACGGGCCAGGCGCGCACCTTCGAGGCTTTGGCCAAGGCCTTGCTCGCCGCCCTCGGCCGCGGGCCCGAGATCGAGTATTTCGACATGCCCGAGTCGCTGCGCGGCAACTACCAGTATTTCACCGAGGCCAAGATGGAACGGCTTCGCGCGGCCGGCTACGAGCGCCCGTTCACGTCGCTGGAGGAGGCCGTCAAACAATATGTCGAGCGCTATCTAAGCCGGCCCGATTGCTACCGATGACACTGGCGCTTGTCTTTCCCACCATCGACCCGGTCCTGATTCAGATCGGACCGATCGCCATTCGCTGGTATGCGCTGGCCTACGTCGTCGGCCTGGTGCTCGGCTGGCGCTTTATTCGCCACCTGGCGCGCGGCCGCCTGCCCGGGCTGAGCGCTCGTGACGCGGACGATTTGTTGATCTGGTGCACGCTCGGCGTCGTGCTCGGCGGCCGACTCGGCTATGTGCTGTTCTACCAGCCGAGCTATTTCTTCTCCCATCCGGGCGAGATACCGCTGGTCTGGCAGGGCGGTATGTCGTTCCACGGTGGGCTGGTTGGCGTGGTCATCGCCGCGGTCGTGTTCGCCAGGGTCCGGCACCTGGCCGTACTCGTGGTCAGCGACGCGCTAGCCTGCGCCGTGCCGATCGGGCTGTTTTTTGGACGCATCGCCAATTTCATCAATGGCGAGCTTTACGGCCGGGCCAGCGAGGCGCCGTGGGCCATGGTCTTTCCTGGCGGCGGGCCGGCGCCGCGGCATCCGAGCCAACTCTACGAAGCGGTGCTTGAAGGGCTGGTGCTGTTCGCGTTGTTGACGATGCTGGTCTACCGCACGCGGCTCGGCCAGCGCCCGGGCCGTCTCACCGGCGTGTTCTTGATCGGCTATGCTGTCGTGAGGGCCATCGGCGAGTTGTTCCGCGAGCCCGACGCCTTTCTCGGCTTCATCGTCAGCGGCGTGACCATGGGACAGGTGCTGTCCTTGCCCATGCTGGCGCTCGGGCTCTACCTGATGCTGCGACACCAAGCGCAGACGTCGGCCAAAACCAAGACATGAGCCCGTTGCTGCAATATTTTCGGGCCACGATCGGGCGCGAGGGGCCGCTTTCGATCGCGCGCTACATGACGGACGCGCTCGGCCATCCCGAGTATGGCTACTACCGCACCCGCGATCCCCTCGGCGCTGCCGGCGACTTCACCACCGCGCCCGAAATGAGCCAGATGTTCGGCGAGTTGATTGGGCTGTGGTGCGCGGTAACCTGGCGGCAGTTGGGCCGGCCCGAAGCGCTTGCCCTGGTCGAGCTCGGGCCCGGGCGCGGCACGCTGATGGCGGATGCGCTGCGCGCCGCCGCCGCCGTGCCCGACTTCGCCGCCGCCTGCCGGGTCCATTTGGTGGAGACCAGCCAACCGCTGATCGCGCGCCAGCGCGAGACGCTGGCCGGTTACGCGCCGGCCTGGCACGAGGCGCTCGCCGCCGTGCCCCGGGGGCCGATGATCGTGCTCGCCAACGAGTTTTTCGATGCCCTGCCGATTAGCCAATTCGTGCGCACGCCTACGGGGTGGCACGAACGTCTCGTCGGGCTCGACGCCAAGAGCGGTGGCCTGCGCTTCGTGCTCTCGGCTACCGAGGCGGCGGGCGAGACGATTCCCGCGTCGATCAGGCGCGCGCCGGTCGGCAGCCTGGTCGAGGTGAGCGCCGCGCGGGAGCGAATCGCGGCCGAGCTGGGCGCCCGCCTCGCGGCCGATGGCGGCGCGGCGCTGCTGATCGACTATGGCCACGCCCACAGCGCGCCCGGCGAAACCTTGCAGGCGGTGCGGCGTCATCGGCCGCATCCGGTGCTCGACGAGCCGGGCACCGCCGACCTCACGGCGCACGTCGATTTCGCGGCCCTGGCCACGGCGGCGCTCGCGGCGGGGGCGGCGGTCCACGGCCCGATCGAGCAGGGACAGCTTCTCATCGCGCTCGGTGTCGAGGCGCGGGCGGCCGCGCTGCAACGGCGGGCTTCGGTCGAGCAGGCGGCCGCGATCGAAGCCGGCCTGCGGCGCTTGGTCGAGCCCGGGCAGATGGGCCGGCTGTTCAAGGCCTTTGCGCTGAGCCATCCGGAGCTGCCGCCACCGGCCGGTTTCGAGGGTTTGGGCGGCGCCTACCGGGCGCCGATGCCGGGCGCCGGCGCGCCGCTGCGCCGCTCCGCCTGATGGAGGTGATCGAGCATCCCAGCTTGGTTGACGCCGAAGCGGGCGACGGCGCGATCCGCCACGGCTTTTTCACCCGCAAGGGTGGCGTTAGCGAAGGGCTTTACAGGTCGCTCAATTGCGGGCTCGGCTCCAACGACTCGCCCGCGGCGGTGCTGCAAAACCGCGCCCTCGTGACGGCACACCTCGGCGCCGCCGAGGCCGTGCTGTGCACCGCCTATCAGAGCCACAGCGGCGAGGCCATCGTGGTCGAGCGCCCGTGGGCGGCCGGCGCGGCGCCGCGGGTGGACGCGATGGCGACGGCCGCGCCCGGCGTGGTGCTGGGTATCTTGACCGCCGATTGCGTGCCGGTCCTGCTTGCCGACCCGCAAGCGCGCGTGATCGGCGCCGTCCATGCCGGCTGGCGTGGCGCGCTCGACGGCGTCTTGGAAGCGGGTGTCGCGGCCATGCTCCGACTCGGCGCCGCGGCCGGGCGCATCCGCGCCGTGCTCGGCCCTGCCATCGCCGGCGAATCGTACGAGGTTGGGCCGGAGTTTCCGGCGCCGTTTCTGGCCCGCGCGCCGGGCGACGCCGACCTGTTTCGGCCGGCATCGAGGGCCGGGCACTTCTGGTTCGATTTGTCGGGCTATGCGGCGCGCCGCTTGCGCGCGCAGGGGCTTGGCGCCGTCGCCGCCACGGGGCACGATACCTTCGCCGACGCCGAGCGGTTTTTCAGCTACCGCCGCGCCACGGTCCGGGGCGAAGCCGACTACGGACGCTGCGTCTCCGCCATTGCGCTCGCGGCCTGATACCAAGGAGCGCCCCGCGCCGGCGTGCCGGGGAGCCATCGCCATGCCCTATATCATCATCTTTTCAGCGCTGATGTTCGTGGGCGCGGTGGCCAGCTGTGTCTTCATGTAAGCGCGCGCGCACGGCGCGTGCGTGGCCGCTGGCCTGCCTCGTCGTGCTCTTGGCGCTGGCCGCCTGCGGTCCGGTGCCGCGTCCGTTTCAGCCGCTCGACAAGGCCGCGCCCGATCCGGTGACGCAAAGCCTCGGCGCCCGCGCCGGTATCCTGGTCCACCCCGTCGACGGCCTGGCCTCCGGCCCCGCGGCGGCGCTGAGCCGGCATCTCGTGGCGGCGCTCTGGGCGCGCGACATTCCCGCCAGCGCACGCTATGGCAACCGGGGGAGTTTCGTTTTGAGCTGGCGCGCCGCCGCGCCCGGCGCGCCCGCGCCGGTCGTACAATGGACCTTGCGCGGCGCCGACGGCTCCGAGCTAACGGTCTTCGACGAGCCCGCGGCGGGCGACGGCGAGGAGCGGCGTCTCATGGACGAAGGTGCCATCGAGGCGTTGGCCCGGCGCGTTGCCGCGCGCGTTGCCGACGTTGTCGAGCCGCCGGTCGCGCCGGCTCGTGCCGCCGGCGCGGCGCAATGGCCGCCGGTCGTGCTCTGGTCGGTAGACGGTGCGCCGGGCGACGGCGGCCTCTCGCTCAGCATCGCCATGCGCCGCGCGTTGACGCGCGCCGGTGTCGCGTTGGCGTCCGAGACCGGCGACAGCGCCTATGTTCTCGTGGGCAGTGTCCACGTCGAGCCAGTCGGCAAGGACGGCGCGCTGGTCGAGATCGCCTGGACCCTGTTGCGGCCCGACGGCGAGCGGGTCGGCACCGTCAGCCAAAAAAACGAGGTGCCGGCCGCTGTCGTGAAGGGCCCGTGGGGCCCGCTCGCCGCCGTTGTGGCGGATAACGGCGTTGCCGGCGTGATCGCGCTTCTCGCCGGCGCCGATCGAGTCCGATAGCCGCGGCGAACCGGGTTTTAGAGCGTTTACAGCGTTAGGTCGGCTTGATACAGTCCCGCGCGCCAGACGGGGCGTTTCCAGCCGCAGCTTGTTTCAATCAAAGAACGGTCGCCGCTCCTTGGTATAAGCTGATCGGCCGGCGGTTTCGGGGAAAGATTTCGATGAAGCTCGTCGCCGGGAACAGCAACCGGGCTCTCGCCGAGGCGATCGCGGCGGCCCTGAACACGCCCTTGACGAAGGTCACCGTGCACCGCTTCCAGGACTTGGAGATCTTCGTCGAAATCAAGGAAAACGTGCGCGGCGAGGATGTTTTCGTCATCCAATCCACGTCGTACCCGGCCAACGACAATCTGATGGAGCTGCTGATCTGCCAGGACGCGCTCAAGCGCGCGTCCGCGCGCCGCATTACGGCCGTGTTGCCGTATTTCGGCTATGGCCGACAGGATAGAAAATCGGCGCCCCGCACGCCGATCTCGGCCAAGCTGGTGGCCGATCTGATCACTGTCGCCGGCGCCAACCGGCTCTTGACCCTCGACCTGCATGCCGGGCAAATCCAGGGCTTTTTCGACATTCCGGTGGACAACCTGTTTGCCGCGCCGGTGATTGTCGATGACGTCAAAAGGAAGTTCGAGGACGACCGGCTGATGATCGTCTCGCCGGACGTTGGCGGCGTGGTGCGCGCCCGCGGCATCGCCAAGCGGCTCGGGGCCGACCTGTCCATCGTGGATAAGCGCCGTGAGCAGGCTGGGGTCTCGGAGGTCATGCACATCATCGGCGATGTCGACGGCCGTCGCTGCATTCTGGTGGACGATATCGTCGATTCGGCCGGCACGCTGTGCAACGCGGCCGACGCGCTCAAGGAGGCCGGCGCGGCGTCGGTTCATGCCTATGTCACCCATGCCGTGCTGTCCGGCGGCGCGGCCGCGCGGGTCGCCTCCTCGGCGCTTGAATCGCTGGTCGTCACCGATAGTATCCAGGCGACCGAAGCGGTGCGCGTGACGAAAAACATCCAGGTGCTGTCCATCGCCCAACTGATGGCCGAATCCATAAGACGAATCAGCACCGAGACCTCGGTCTCGAGCTTGTTCGATTAATTCACTAGGGACTGAAACGATGAGCGATACGCAAACCTTGAACGGACTGCCGCGCGAGCGCGTGGGCAAAGGCGGTGCGCGGGCGCTGCGGCGCGATGGACGCATCCCCGCCGTGGTCTATGGCGGCAATGAAACGCCCCTGCACCTCTCGCTGAATAGTCGAGAACTGATCCGGGAATATCAGCAGCCGGGCTTCTTCGCCCACCTTTACGACCTCACGATCAACGGCGATAGCCACCGGGTGTTGCCCCGCGACGTGCAAATTCACCCGGTGACGGATGCACCGATTCACGTCGATTTTCTGCGTTACGTAAAGGGTGCGACGCTGGCGGTGAATGTGGCGGTGCGCTTCGACGACCAAGATGAGTGCGAAGGCCTCAAGCAGGGCGGTGTGCTCAACGTCGTGCGCCGCGAGGTCGAACTGCTGTGCCCGGTCGACGCCATCCCCGACGCGATTGCCATCAGTCTTGCCGGGCTCGAGATTGGCGACAGCGTGCATATCGGCCAAGTGCAGTTGCCGCCCGGCGTAACGCCGACGATCACGGATCGCGACTTCACCGTCGCGACGATCGCGGCGCCCACCATCCATGTCGAGGAGGTCGCGGAAGAAGCGGCCGAGGACGCGGAACTGGCCGAGGGCGAAGAGGCCGCCGCGGAAGCCGCTGCCGAGGGTGCCGAGGGTGCCGAGGGCGGCGAGGGTGGCGAAGCGGAAGCCGGGAAAGAAAAAGAAAAGGGGAAGAAAAAGGACGAATCGTAGCGCGCGGCCGGCCTACGTTCCGGCGGGCGCGAACCCGAGAGACGCGGGCGAGTCGATGCGGCTTATCATTGGCTTGGGCAACCCCGGCAGGGGCCACGCGGGAAACCGACACAATATCGGTTTCATGGCGGTGGACGCGATCGTCCGTCGCCATTCCTTTGCCGGCTGGCGGATGCGCGGCCGGCTCAATGCCGAGGCGACCGAGGCGACGTTCGCCGGCGAGAAGGTCATTGCCCTAAAGCCGACGACCTATATGAATGAATCGGGCCAGGCCGTGGGCGCGGCCCAACGCTTCTACAAGCTCGACGCGGAAGAGATTATCGTGCTCCACGACGAGCTGGATCTCGCGCCTGGCAAGGTGCGGGTCAAGCTGGACGGCGGCAGCGCCGGCCACAACGGCTTGCGCAGCGTCAGCGCCCATATCGGTCCGGACTATTGGCGCGTGCGCCTGGGGATTGGCCATCCGGGCGAGAAGGACCTGGTGCATCATTACGTGCTCTCGGATTTTGCCAAGACCGACCGGACCTGGCTCGAAAAATCCCTCGACGCCGTTGCCGAGGCGTTTCCGCTGCTCATCGAAAAGAACGAAAGCAGTTTCATGACCCGGGTCGCGTTGCTGACCCAGCCGCCGCGGCCGGCGCGCAAAAAACCGGAGCCGGAGGCGCGCGACGAGCCGCGCCGCGAGGCGCCCGAAGCGGACGAGAGCGATGGATCTTAGGTGCGGCATTGTCGGCCTGCCCAATACCGGCAAGTCCACCCTGTTCAACGCGCTCACCCGGAACACGGCCGATACGGCCAACTATCCGTTCTGTACGGTCGAGCCCAATGTCGGTCGCGTGGCGGTGCCCGACGCGGAGCTCGAAACCGTGGCCAAACTGGCGAGCTCGGCGCGCATCGTGCCGACCTTCCTCGAGGTTGTCGACATCGCCGGCCTGGTGCGCGGCGCCAGCAAGGGCGAAGGTTTGGGCAACCAGTTTCTCGCCCACATCCGCGAGGTGGACGCGATCTTGCATTTGGTCCGCTGTTTCGAGGACAGCCAGGTGGCCCATGTCGAAGGCGCGTTGGACCCGCTCCGCGACATCGAACTGATCCAAACCGAGCTCATGCTCGCGGATCTCGAAAGCCTCGAGCGCCAGCAGGATGGTGTGGTGAAGAAGGCCCGGGGCGGCGACGAAACCGCCAAGACGCAAAGCGCGCTGATCGCCCGCATGCTCGCGGCCTTGCAGGCCGGCCAGCCGGCGCGGAGCGTGCACGTGGCCGGCGAGGAGGCGGCGCTCGCCAAACAACTGCATCTGCTGAGCGCCAAGCCCGAGCTCTATTTGTGCAATGTCGAGGAAGCCGGCGCCGCGGTGGGCAACGCCCATGCGGCCGCGGTGGCGGCACGGGCCGCCGCGGAAGGCACCGAGGCAATCGTCGTGGCGGCGGCGATCGAGGCCGACATCGCCGCGCTCGAGGAGGCCGACGAGCGGCGCGCCTTCCTGGCGGACCGGGGGCTCGCCGAGCCGGGTCTCAATCGCGTGATCCACGCGGGCTACGCGTTGTTGCGGCTGATCCGCTTTATCACGGCCGCGCCCAATGAGGCGCGGGCCTGGACGATCCGGCGCGGCGTCTCGGCCCGCGCCGCGGCCGGCGGAATTCATAGCGACTTCGAGCGCGGCTTTATTTGTGCGGAGACGATCTCGTTCGCCGACTACATTGCCTGCGGCGGGGAGCAGGGCGCCAAAGAGGCCGGCAAGATGCGCCAAGAGGGGCGCGACTATGTGATCGAGGACGGCGACGTGATCCTGTTTCGCTTCAATGTTTGAGGGCGTGCGCATTTCAAGCTTGCACGGCACCGGCCCACGCCCCCTCCCGGCCACCCTAAGCATATGCTGCCATGGGTGGCCGGGAGGGGGCGTGGGCTGGTGCAGTTCGACGCCAGTGGGAAAAGACGTCGGCCCGCGCCGATTGCCGAGTACCCCGGCTTTTTGCTATTGAGGCGTAGCGCAGCGCAACGGGAGGGATCGGCGTCATGGGCAGCTTTATTCAACTCACCGCTGACGACGGCCATGGGTTCGACGCCTACCGCGCCGAGCCCAGCACAGCGGCCACGGCCGGACTGGTGGTTATCCAGGAGATTTTCGGCGTCAACGGCCACATTCGCGGGGTTTGCGACGGCTTTGCCGAGGAAGGCTATTCGGTTTTGTCGCCGGCCCTATTCGATCGGCACGAGAAGAACATCGAATTGAGTTACACGGCCGAGGGCATCGCCGAAGGCCGCGAGGTGCGCGCCAAGGTCGGCTGGGACGGGCCCATGCGCGATATCGAGGCGTGCGTGGCCGCGCTCGCCGACGCGGCGCCTGGCGGCGGCAAGATCGGCGCCGTCGGCTATTGCTGGGGCGGCTCGCTCGCTTGGCTTGCGGCCTGCCGGCTAAAGGTCGCTTGCGCGGTCGGCTACTATGGCGGGCAGATCAGCCAATATCTCGACGAACAGCCGGCCTGTCCGGTCATGCTGCATTTCGGTAGCGAGGACGCGTCGATCCCGCTCGACGACGTGGCGGCCATCCGCAAGGCCCACGGCGACGCCGCCATTCACATCTATCAGGGCGCCGGCCATGGCTTCAGTTGCGACGCCCGCGCCGACTTCGACCCCGACGCCGCGCAGCGCGCGCGCGCGCGCACGCTTGCGCTGTTCGCGCAACGGTTGGGCTGAGCCCGGGCCATGGCGGCAGCTTCGAAAACGCCCCGCCTCGGCGTGATCGGCGGTAGCGGGCTGTATGATATCGACGGCCTCGCAGACACCCAGTGGATCGAGGTCGAGTCCGCCTTCGGCACGCCGTCGGACGCCTTGCTATGCGGCACGCTGGGCGGGCTCGAGCTGGTCTTCCTGCCACGCCACGGACGCGGCCACCGGCTGTCGCCGTCCGAGATCAACTACCGCGCCAATATCGACGCGCTCAAGCGCACCGGCGTGACCGACATCGTCTCGATCAGCGCCGTGGGCAGCCTGCGCGAGACGTTGGCGCCGGGCGATTTCGTCCTGGTGGACCAGTTCATCGACCGCACCTTCGCCCGAGAAAAGAGCTTTTTCGGCGCCGGCATGGTGGCGCATGTCTCGATGGCGCATCCGGTTTGCGCACGGCTTGGCGATCATGTCGCCGACGCGGCCCAGACGCTGGACGGGCTCCGCCTGGTGCGCGGCGGCACCTACATGGTGATGGAGGGGCCGCAGTTTTCCACGCTCGCCGAATCGGAGCTTTACCGCGCGTGGGGCTGCGACTTGATCGGCATGACCAACATGCCCGAGGCCAAGCTCGCGCGCGAGGCTGAGCTTTGCTACGCCACGGTGGCGATGGTCACCGACTACGACTGCTGGCACCCCGACCACGACCACGTCACCGTCGAGGCGATCATCCAGACGTTGCAAGACAACGCCGCGCACGCGCGCGTCCTGATCAAGGCGTTGGCCGGGCGTCTGGAGGGCACGCGCGGGCCGTGCCCGCAGGGCTGCGATCACGCGCTCGAAGCCGCCGTGATCACCGCGCCCGAGGCCCGCGACCCGGCGCTGGTGCGGCGTCTCGACGCGGTGGCGGGACGGGTGCTGAAGCTGAAGGGTTGAGCCAGGGCGCCGCTCGAACCGAAACTGCCCTACCGAGTTTGCCCTAATGCAGCCGGGCCCAGACGCGGCGGTAGATGACAAAGAGCAGCGCCGTGAAGATGCCGATGAAGATCAGCACCTTGAGGCCGGTGCGCTTGCGCTCCTCCAAGTTCGGCTCGGCCGCCCAGGATAGAAAGACGGTGAGGTCCTCGGCCATTTGGCCGATGGTCGCCTCGGTGCCGTCCTCATATTCCACCGCCTCCTCATAGAGCGGCGGCGGCATGGCGATCTGGTGCCCCGGAAAGTAAGCGTTGTAGCTCATGCCGTCTTGCAGTTCGAAGTCTTCGGGCGGCTCCTCTTCGTAGCCGGTGAGCAACGCGTAGAGGTAATCCGGCCCGCCCTCGCGCGCCTTGGTGATCAGCGAGAGATCGGGCGGCATCGAGCCGTTGTTGGCGGCTTGCGCGGCTTGCGGGTTCGGGAACGGCGCGGGAAAATAATCCGAAAGACGGGCCGCGCGCATGAACATCTCGCCTTCGTTGTCGGGTCCGTCCTCGACCTCGTACTCGGCCGCGATCGCCTTGGCGGCTTCCTCCGAATAACCGATCTCCGGCAGGTTTCGGAAGGCGATGTACTTCAACGCGTGACAGCTCGCGCAGACTTCGCGAAAGACTTGGAAGCCACGCTGCAACGCGGCGCGGTCGAAGCTGCCGAACACGCCTTCGTGCTGCCAATCCTGATCGGGCGGATGC
>JAUVWK010000253.1 GCA_030604165.1 Alphaproteobacteria bacterium
ATCTCCGCGCCCGGCTTCAGGTGGCGCTCGGCGTTGGCGAACAGGCGCCAGCCCGCCTCGTCGATGGTGCAGTGCTCGCGGATGCAGGTGAGCACGTCTTGCAGCGGCCGGCGGGCGGGCGCGTGCGCGTGCACGTCGTTGGTGGCGACCAGCGGGGTTCGGCAGCGCGCCGCGAGGGCCGCGAGGCGCACCCACCGGCGCTGATCGTCGCCGCGATAGAGGTGGCTCGCGGCCAGATAACAGGGCCCGGGCGCGCGCTTGGCGAACGCTCGCAGCGCCGCGCCCCAGGCCTCATCGGCCTCATCCGGCGCCAGCGCGACGAGGATCTGCCCCTCGCCATGGGCCAGCAGGTCTTGCCGGGTGAGCCAGCATTCGCCCTTGGGCGCGCGCCGCTTGCCGAGCGTGAGCAGCCGCGCCAGCCGGCCATAGGCGGCGCGGTCGCGCGGCAGGCAAAGCAGGCTCATCCGTTCGTCGTCCGGCTCGTCCGGGCCCAGGCCGAGATCGAGGCGCGCGCCGACCACGAGCTTGAGACCGCATTGCTTGGCCGCCGCATGGCCGCGCACGATGCCGGCCAGCGTGTTGCGGTCGGTGAGCGCGAGCGCCGCATGACCGAGCGCGGCCGCGCCCGCCACCAGCTCCTGCGGATGCGAGGCGCCGCGCAAAAAGCTGAAATTGCTGCTCACCTGCAGCTCGGCGTAGCCGGTCATGCGATTCAGCGCTCGAGTGTCTCGAGGTCGCTGAAAAGGGCGATCCCTTTTTCGAGATAGACCGTCAGACCGATCAGGTAGCGATTATCCGAGTACCCATCGATGCTCCGCTCTGCCCGATCGCGAATTATTCTCCAATTAGAGCCGCTGTAGCCTTGGCCCAGCCACATTAGCGCCAAGAGATCGGCGCGCTCGTCTCTGGTCAGACGGCCGAGAAACTTATCGCTGCTACGAACACTCGGTGAACTGAAAAATAGCTCCATATCTCTTAGATTTATGAATCCATGTTCATCTTTCGTGAGAGCGTCATGACCATGGCCCTGGGTGGCCAACATGGCCTTGGTGAGTTTTAGCAACGTGGCAATTTTCCGCCTGGAAATACCTAGCGGCGGCAACGCTGTTGCCATCTGGTCGAGCGGCCGAACACGGACCTCATAGGAAGAGCCTTTGACGGCACCGCGTAGCCGTGAGTCCGCGGTTACGAGAACGCCGTCCACGACCTCGGCGCAAGCCAGATAGAGACAGTCGTAGACCGGGTGATTGAGGGCGAGCGCAAGGCGCGCGGCATGTTCGATCAGCGTGGTCGAAGGCAGCAGCGCCGGCACACCGCCCTGATGAGAGGCGGCGATCTCAAGGGCCTGTGTCTTGTCGATCTCGTTTCGCCTGACCTTCTTCCAGGCGACGTTTGCCAGTTCGATGACGAGGAAATCGGGCGCGAAGAGAAGATCACCCTGCGTAAGCAGGCGGCGTGCCTCTTCGTGCAGGTCTTCCCGCACGAACCATTTCATGGCGACATTGGCGTCGACGACCAGTCTCACCGGTCACGGTCCTCGCGGATCAACAGGGCGCTATCGGTCTGCGGGACGTCCGGCGTCATCGCGACAATGCGATCGGCGCGGACAAGGAATTCGCGCTTGCGTTCGCGCAGCTGCGCCACGTTGGAGAGAACCTCGCGCAGTTCCGCCTCCAACGAGCGATTATGTTCCTTTGCTTGTTGCTTCAACTCCTCGACAACCGCGTCGTCGAGATTGCGAACCGTCACATTGGCCATGGCGACCATCTCCTATGCCATCAATATGCTGGCATTATATACTATTTTGATAGCAAAATGCATGCTTTCCCTCAGCCGAAAAGCCCGTGCAGGTACCAGTGGGGGCTGGCGCCGGGCCGGTAGAGGCCGTCGCGGTAGAGCCAGAAGCGCCGGCCCTGCTCGTCCTCCACCCGGTAATAGTCGCGCACCGCGTCCTCGCGCCCGGCCTGGGCGCGGCGCCACCACTCGGCGGCGATACGCTCGGGCCCGTCGGCCTTCGCCACCCGGTGCAGCACGCGGCGCCAGCGAAACATCATCGGCGGGTCGTCCGGCACCATGGCCACCGCCTCGATCGCCTCGGGCCGAGGCAGTAGCCGCAGCGGTCGGGCCTTCCCGGTGGGCCAGCTCCAGGGCGCGGGCGGCGCCAGCGCCTCCACGGGCACGGCCGCGCGCTCGGGCACATGGCTTTGCCGCGGCGCGAAGCGCAGCACGTTGCGCAGCCCGAACCGATTGCCCAGCCGGTCGACCAACCGGCCCAGCTCGGCCGTATCGTCGGCCCCCGCTCCGCCGGCCCCCGCCCCGCCGGCTGCCCCCTGGCCGGCTGGCGCGCGCTGCGCACCTTGCGCACCTTGCGCTCTGGCCACCCCGTCCAGATCGAGCTGGGCCGCGGCCAGGCGCTCGCTGACGGGCGCGGCCAGGGTGATCAGCTCGACCCCGAAGCCGGCATCGAGCCCGTCGAGCTTTTCGCCCAGCAGCCCCATCAGGTGGTCGGGCTCGCGCACCGGCGCGCTGGTACCGACCTCGGCGCGCACGACCGTCCCATCCACCCGATAAAGGCTGAGCTCGAGCCGCCGGGCGCCGCGGCCCGCGCGCGCGAGCTGGCCCTCGAGCGCGCCCAGCAGCCGCCGGCTGGCCGCGGCGATAGCCTCTGCGCCGCCGATCGGCTCGGCGAAGGCGAGGCGCGCCAGATAGGGCGCGACGGCGCGGCGTGGCGAGATCGGTTCGGCGAGGTGCCCCAGCGCTTGATCGAGCCGCCGCACCAGCCGCGCGTCGAAACGCTTGGTCAGCGCGCCGCGCGGCAGGTCGTAGAGCGCCTCGATCCGGCGCAGGCCGAGCCGCTCCAGCCCCTCCACCTCCGCCGCGGTCAGCCGCAGGGCCGCCGGCGGCAGCGCCGCCAGCGCCGCGCGGCCCCCACCCGGCGGCACGACAATGCACCCCGTCCCGCCGCCATAGCGCGCCATCGCCCAGGCCGCGCCGGGGGTTTCGGCCACGGCCGCGCGCGCCGCGAAGCCGAAGCCCGCGAGCCGGCGCAGCAGCGCCTCGAGCAGCGCCGCCTCGCCGCCGAATAAATGAGCGCAACCGGTGATGTCGAGCCAGAGCCCATAGTCCGCGCCAAGCGCCGCGCCGAGGCCGCCGCTATCGAGCGCCGTCCAGGGCGTGTAGCGCCCGCACCCGTCGGCGAGCGCAGCCAGCGCCCGCCGGTCGTCCTCCGGCGCGGCGGCCACCACCCGCAGATCGGGTAGCCGCGTGCGCGCGTCGGCCAACGCCAAGCCCGGCACGATGCCACCCGTCACCGCCGCCGCCCGGTTGGCCGCGGCGACACGCATCGCCGCTTGCCCACCACCCCGGCGACCGCCCGTCCCACCGCCCGGCGAGCCGGGCTCGGCAAGCCGGCCGTCGATGACGGTGACCAGCGGGCTAGCGCGCCAGGCGGGTTGCCGCCGGCTCAGCCGATCGGTCGGAAAGCGGGGGAACCACAGCGAAACTACCCGTTTTGAAACTACCCGTTTTGAAATCACCTGTTTCATGACGCCATTCCACAACCCATTCATCCGCCGCCGCCCCCCGGCAGCGCACCAGTTCCACCCGCCAGCACGGCCGGCCCGGGCCGAACCCTCGCCTGGCTGCCGCCTCGGCCCCAATGCCCGCCTGCAACCCACCCGCCTGCAACCCGCCCGCTGACGGCCCGCTCGGCGCGGCGCGGACACGCCAGCGCGTCACCGCCGCGCTGGCGTGTCCGCTAGCGCTGTCCGGGCGCAAGAGAAAAGCGCTGACGCCGCTGCGCTCGGCGGCAAGTTGCAGGCGGCGGCCGGCACTGAGATCCACCCTGTGCGCCTCCCCCACCACGGCGGCGAGCCGACGGCAGCCGAGACCCTCACGCATGGCCCACAGCACGTCCGCGTCCGTGCGCCCGCGCACCGCGATCAGCCGCTCCGGATCGAGGCCGAGCGCCGCCAGCCCCGGGCCATAGAGATCGCCGACCTCATAAAGGACGTGCACCCGCAGGCACCACAGCACCGCGCCCCTCGCACCCCCGGCCTCCGCGTGGCCCCCCTCGCCGAGCAGGCGGGCGAGAAGCGCGCTCAAGAAGCCCAGCGCCGCGCCGTCGTCGGCCGCCGCCGCGCTGGTTTGCGCGACCTCGTGCAGACAGCCGCGCGCGAGGCCGCCCCAGGGCAAGGCTCGGTCGATCTCGGGCGCGCCAAAGGCAACCGCGCCCGCACGCACGGCGCCGGCCGGCGCGCCGCTCCGCTCCAGCGCGCGGATCCGCCGACGCAAATCGGCGAGGGGAAGCGGCTGGCGGCGGTCAAGCGCCGAAGAGGCGGGTATCGTTGGCATGAAGAGACGCTTCCCCTTCCGGCGGCGCGCAGGTGCCGGTTGTCAAGCCCTCTCTAGTGTGGTCTATAAGGCGAGTTTAACGAATGTTCTTATTTTGTTCTAAATCAGGCCAGCCGGAGAGTCAAGCCTCTCCGCACCCCAAAACGCCAAAGTCCCGCAGCCTCGCAGCCAAAGACCCATCGATGGGCTTACCCCACCATCGGGATTGCGTTACCTTAACCATGATCATCGCAGGCACCGCGGCCACGGCATGCTGTATCTGACGCGCAAGATGGGCGAGACGATCGTCATCAACGACACCATCGAGGTGACGGTCGTCGAGGTGCGTGGCCGCTCGGTCAAGCTCGGTTTCGTTTTTCCGCCCGAGGCGTCGGTTCTGCGCAAGGAAATCCACGAAAAGATCAAGCGCGAGAACATCGAGGCGGCGCGCGCCGGCGAGGCGCTGGCGGAGCTCGACTTCAAGCCCGAAAACCTGGCGGGCAGCGCCAAGGATCCCGCCGCGAGCGGCTCGAAAGACTGAACCGCCGCGCAGACTTCGCTTAATTCC
>JAUVWK010000486.1 GCA_030604165.1 Alphaproteobacteria bacterium
AATCGGCGCCCCGCGGGTTTGCGGGCCTTGCCGGACGGCAAAGGCGGGACAAAAGCCTATTGGTGCAACGCCAATCATGAGCTCGTCATCAGCAACGAGAATGTCGGCCGCTATGCCGCGATGATTGGCTTTGCCGACTGGGACAAGAAGACGCGTCTGGCGAATCTGCTTGTCGCCTACAAACGCCGAGCCAACCGGGAGCGCTTCACGGCGCGCGTCGCGGCCGTGGAAGAGGACGGCCAGGAGGAGGTTTACGACACGCAGAGTCCCGGCCTCCACGTATTCGATGCCAACGGCCTCTACGTGCACAACTGCGGCGAGCAACCGTTGCCTCCTTACGGCGCCTGCCTGCTGGGCTCGATCAACTTGGCGAGTCTGGTGGCGAACCCGTTCGAGGCGGAGGCGGCGATCGATATGGCCTCGCTGCACCGGCTGGTCACCACGGCGGTGCGCATGCTCGATAATGCCATCGACATCTCGCACTTTCCGCTCGAAGCCCAGACCCAGGAGGCCCGCGCCAAGCGCCGCATCGGGCTCGGCGTCACCGGGCTGGCGGACGCGCTGATCATGTGCCGGGCGCGCTACGGCGGCGAGCCGGCCAAGGTCCTTGTCGAGCAATGGCTGCACGGATTGCAGCGCGCCGCCTATTTGGCCTCGACGCGGCTCGCGGCGGAAAAGGGTGCGTTTCCGCTGTTCGACGCCGAGCCCTATCTCAGCGGCCGAACCATCCAGGGCCTCGACAAAGACGTGCAGGCCGGAATTCGCAGCCACGGCATCCGCAATGCGCTGCTCACCTCGATCGCGCCCACCGGTACGATCTCGCTGCTCGCCAGCAACATCTCGTCCGGAATCGAGCCGGTTTTCAGCTATTCCTATTTACGCAGCGTCTTGATGCCCGACGGCGAGCGCAAGACAGAGACGGTGAACGACTATGCCTATCTGCTGTTCCGCCAGCTCAAGGGCGAGAACACACCGCTGCCCGACTATTTCGTCGACGCCCAGCATCTGCGGCCGGCCGACCATCTCTCGGTCCAGGCGCTGGCCCAAAAACACGTGGACAGCTCGATCTCCAAGACCATCAACTGCCCCGAGGAAATCGCCTTCGACGATTTCAAGGACATCTACCTGCAGGCCTTCGACCTGGGCTGCAAGGGCTGCACCACGTTCCGGCCAAACCCGGTGACCGGCGCCGTGCTCGAAACCAAACCAGACAAGGCCGAGCCGGCTGCCCCGGCCGCGCCGGAAAGCGCCCCCCCCGGCGAAGCGCCGCGACGGCCCATGGCGCTCCCGGTCGGGCCGTCCGCGCAGGCGGAGCTGCCGCTCAAGCCGCCGCTCACCAAGCCCAGCGACCAGTACGAAGCCGGCGGCGTGGTCTACATGACCCAGCCGCTGGAACGCCCCGAAGAATTAACCGGCAGCACCTACAAGATCCGCTGGCCGGAAAACGATCATGCCATTTACATCACGATCAACGATATCGTGCAGGATGGGCGCCGCCGGCCCTTCGAGATCTTCATCAATTCGAAGAACATGGAGCACTATGCCTGGACCGTCGGGATCACGCGCATGATCAGCGCCGTGTTCCGCCGCGGCGGCGACGTTTCATTCGTGGTGGACGAGCTCAAGGCCGTGTTCGACCCGCGCGGCGGTCATTGGATGGGGGGCCATTACGTGCCGTCGATCCTGGCCGCGATCGGCGAGGTGATCGAGCGGCATTTGATCCTGATCGGATTTTTGCCGTCCGGGCAAGCCCGCCAGGCCGGCATGGTCGAGGCGCTGGAAGCCCAGGGCGAAAGGGCGGGCGATTCGCTGCGGGTCTGCCCGCGATGCAGCCAGCCGGGCCTGATTCACCAGGAGGGATGCGACGCATGCGTATCGTGCGGCTATTCGAAATGCGCCTGAAGCCGGGCGTTCCGGTCTAACTACACATGATTCAGGCGTGACCGCGCACCGCTCGCAGCACAGCGTGAAGGCGTTTGTCGGGAATGCCGAGTTCGTCCAAATGACGCACGGTATTCTCCAGATATTCCCGCGACGTGCCCGTTTGGCCGCGCCCCTGACGGATCAATTCGACGATCCGCCCGAGCGGCAGATTCCTGGCATATTGCGGGCCGCGCCGATCCACGAAGTAGGCGTGGGCGGCGAATCGCGGCTCGCGCGGGCGGTCCAGAAACGCCACCGGTACCCGCCGGCGCACATAGACCGAATAGCTGATCTCCCGCTCGTCAATCGCGGCGAGGACATCCTCGGCGATGCCGTTCTCGACCCGGAAGACCCGACCGCGGCAAGAGCCGCCAAAGTCGAGCCCCAGCACCAAACCGGGGCGCTTCGGCGTCCCCCGGTAAACGTGCGAATAGATGCAAAGCGCGCGATGGTAGCCGCGCAACAGCGCCGGCCGCACTTCGGAAAAAGCGAAGTCCGGCCGCCACATCAGCGAACCGTACGCGAAGACCCAAAGGTCTTTGGCGCGGGATTGGGTGGGTTGGCTACTCATTCTCTAAGCTCCGGCGCGGTCAGTGTATCCGGCGGCGAAGCCGGCGCAAGCCGCGCGGGCGCCGGCCGGCCACTTGCCCCGATGCTCGCCGAAATCTAGAATTTCGACGACACCGCACGGAACGGCAACACGGAACGGCAACACGGAACGACCATTCGATGAGAAACGATTTATGAGACTCGTTCCATTCATGGCCGGCGTCGCGGGTGGCATTGCGATCGCGGCCGCGGGATATACGGGCTACTGGTTTGTGGCGGCCGGTACGATCGGCGAGCGCCTCGGCAGCTGGGCCGAGGAGCAACGCGCGCTGGGCGTGATCGTGGAGACCGACGAGCCTGAGGTGTCGGGCTTTCCGCTTCGCTTCGACGTCGTTCTGACCGATCCCATGATCGACGACCCGGCCGCCGGATGGGG
>JAUVWK010000075.1 GCA_030604165.1 Alphaproteobacteria bacterium
AGAAACGGATCGGCGCCTCGATCCCGGCCGGCACGCTCGCCTCCAGCATGCGCACCGCGAAATCGTTGCGGTAGACGCCGACCACCATGTTGCCGGGAATTTCGATGTCGCGCCTGGCGGCGCCGACGCTGGCGCTGGCGCGGGTGACCACGAACATGCCGTTTGCCTTGACCGCAGCATTGACGCTTTTCACCAAAGCGCCGAACGACTTGCTCGTGGCGACGATCTCGGTTGCGGGATGCGTCGCGGCGTCGCCGGCCTGCGTCGCGGGCGCGGCCAGCAGGCCGACGGCGATGAGCGCCGCCGCGGCGGCGCCGCGGAAAAATAGGGCAGTTGCTTTCATGGTAATGTCCCTTGCCTCCCTCCGTGTATTGTTCGGGCGCCACCATAAAGAGCGTCTGGCGCGGTGGGCAATTGTCGCAGCGCACGCTTCGCGAAGAATTGATCGAGCGTGCGGTTCGCGCCGTTGCTCGGGCATACTGGCGCGATGACAGCGCCTGCTGAACGTGACGGGTTTGGCCTGATCTCGGACGCGGCGCGTGCGGCCGCTGCGGTCGCGCGGCTCGCAGACGACGGCGCGGCCGTTTTGCCCTTGCTCGGCGAGCCGGCGCTCGCGCGCTTGCTGGATGCGGCCCGGGCGCTACCCTATCGGCGTTGCAAGGCGGAGGTCGGCAGTGGCGACAGTTTGGTTCGTCAAGATTTCGACATTTGCATGGCTGTGCCCAGCGACAACCCGCTTTGGCGGCTCGCGGGCGCGGTCGAGGCGTTGGTCAATGGCGCGCTCGAGCGCATGAACGCGCCGCCGCTGGCGCCGCCGTTTCGCCTCAACGATCTGGTCTCGCAGCGCTATCCCGCCGGCTCGTTCGGCATCACCGCGCACTGCGACCACATTCGCTATGTCGGCTTGGTCGCGCTGGTGCCGCTCAGCGGCGCCGCCCGCTTCTGTCTTTGCCGTGAGCGCGGCGGCGCGGGGAGCCGCGAGATAGCGCTTTCGCCGGGCGAGCTATTGCTGATGCGCGCGCCGGGCTTTGGCGGCAGCGGCGCGCGACCGTTCCATCTGCTTTCCGACGTCACGGCCGAGCGCTATTGCATCGGTCTGCGCCACGATAGCCGTGCCGGGGAAGTCTAAGACTTACGCCTGAGAATTACGCCGGGGCGTTGGCGATCCAGTGCTGGGCGATCTCCTGGCGGGTGGCGAACCAAACGTCGCCGAAGCCCTTGGCGTATTCGATGAACTGCTGTAGCCCCAGCGCGCGGGCGGGGCGGCCGACGATGCGCGGATGCAGCCCGATCGACATCATCTTGGGCTGGGTCTCGCCCTCGGCATAAAGCATGTCGAAGGTTTCCTTGAGATACTCGAAAAAGTGGCGGCCCGTGATGAAGCCCGGCGCGATCCAAAAGTTAAAATCGTTGACGTCGGGGGTGTAGGGAATCACCAGATGCCGCTTGCCGTCGACGGCGACGAAAAACGGCAGGTCGTCATTGTAGGAATCGCTGTCGTAGAGAAAGCCGCCCTCCTCGACCACGAGTTCGCGCGTGTGCACGCTCGGCCCATAGCGGCAATACCAACCCACCGGCCGCGCGCCGGTGGTGCGCTCGAACGACGCTATGGCGAGGCGAATGTGCTCGCGCTCCTCCTCCTTGCTGAGGCGAAACACTTCCTCCCAGCGATAGCCGTGACTGCAAATCTCGTGGCCCTGGGCCACCGCCGCGCGGGCCAGCTCCGGCGCCTGCTCGAAGGCCACGGCACAGGCGTAGAAGGTGGTCTTCACGTCGTATTTCTCGAAAATGCGCAGCAGCCGCCAGATACCGGCGCGCGAGCCATATTCGTTCATCGATTCCATGGCGAGATTGCGCACGCCATCGGGAAACGGATAAGAGCCCCACTCGGTCAGCTGCTCCTGATCCGGATCGCCCATCGCCATGCTGCGCTCGGAGCCTTCCTCGTAGTTCACCACGACGGAAACCGCGAGCCGGGCGCCGTCGGGCCAAGGCACCGCCGGCGGATGCTCGCCATAGCCGATCAGATTGCGCGCGGGGCCCTCGCTTATCGCCGTCATGCCGATATCTCCCTGTGTCTTGATTATGCTCAAACCCGAACCGTGATTCGCGCGGCCGCCGCGATGGGGTGAAATTCGTAATCGCCGGCGCTGCCATCCTCTCAGACCAGCATGGCGAACGTCGCCGGGCCGTCGAGCGCGGTCAGGGGGTGATGCCAGGTGCCGGCATCGTAGTTGATCGCCTGGCCAGGCTCGACGGTGAAGGCCAGAAGCCGGCTTAAATCGGGTGCATCAAGCGCTGCCGAGGGTCAGACCATGACCAAATAGCGGCCACCGGCCAGCGGAAAAAACGCCTGCGAGGAGTGCGGGTGGCGCTCCATCAGCTCGATGGTGAGCGGCAGCCGCGCGGCCGTGGCCCTGACCAGCGCCAGATTCGGCGTTGCCGCCTCGCGCCCGTTGAACAGCGCGCCTGCGCGGTCGAGCCGCGCCCCTTCGCCCGGCGTTTCGAGCAGCTGGCCAAACGGCGCGAAAGCCGCCGCCGTGATCGGCCGGGCCGCAATGCTCTGCTCGCGGTTCGTCATGGCGCCGATTATAGGGTGGCGCAAACCCCGCCGTCACGAGCGGCGGCACGCCCGTTGACGCGGCGCCGGCGAGCGGCGATGGTCAACGCCGTCATGGGCGAGCCCGAAACCAGCCAGCCAGCCGCGCCGGCCAAGCTGCCCGAGCTATTGGAAAGCGCGGCGCCGGCGCCGATCAAGGCAATCTACGAAGAGATCAAAGAGACCGGCGCCGTGCCGATGGTGGCGCTGATCTATCGTCACCTGGCCACCATTCCGGGTTGTTTGGAATGGAGCTGGGCGGTGTTGCGGCCGGCCATGGCCTCGGGCGAATTGCCGGCGCGCGCGAGCGGCCTCGTCGCCCGCATCGCCCTACCGGACGCGCCGACGGGCGAGGCTCTCCCGGCGCTTGGCGATGGCGACAGGGCGGCGATCGGCAATGTCCTCGACGCCTACAACCGGGCCAACCCGATGAACCTGCTTGGCGTTCGCACGCTCCGCGCGCTGCTGGCAGCGGACAACCCCGCCGGTGGCGGCGCCGCTCCATTGGTGCGCGCGCGGCCGGTGGCGTGGCAGGCGCCCGCGCCGCTGCCACCGCTGCCCACCATGGTGGCGCTCGACGAACTCGGCCCCGAGATCGGCGCGCGGCTGGCGGCGCTGCGCCACCCGGGCACGGTAGGCCCGCGCCGCTTCATGCCGAGCCTTTATCGTCATTTGGCCCCTTGGCCGGCCTATCTCGCCGCCGCCGCGGCCGGCCTTAGGCCGCTTTACGATGCGGGTGCGGTCCACGCCGCGGCAGAGGCGCTGAGCGGCGCGGCGGACGAGACGGTGGCCGAGCTGGTGCGCGCGCTCGGCCCTTACGACGGCACGGCGGGGCGCCCCAGCGGCGCGGCGCGGCGGACGCTCAACGACACGCTCGACGCCTTCGTCACGACGATTCCCGAATTGATCGTGGTCGGCGCGATCCTGCGCAAAGGTTTGGCTTAAGCCGCTCGCCCGGCCTCAGTCGGCGGCGAATACGGCCCGCGCCGTGCCCAGGCCCTCGATGGCGATATCCACCGCGTCGCCCGGCGCCAGCCAAACCGTCTCGACCACGCTGCCGGTTAGCACGAACTGACCCGCGCGCAGCGGCCGGCCGCGCGCCGCCTGCGCGTTGGCGAGCCAGGCCAAGGGCTCAAAGGGATGGCCCATCACGTCGCCGCCGCGCCCGACGCCGACCGCCGCGCCGTTAATCGCCATGCGCCCTTCGATGGCGGCGAGGTCGACCGCGCGCCAGGCGGTCACGGGTGCCGCGAGCACGCAACCGGCGTTGAAAAAATCGTCCGCCACCAGGCTCGGCGTGTCGAAGCTGCGATAGTCGTCATAGCGGTCGTCGACGATCTCGATCGCCGCCATGCAGGCATCCACTGCCTCGGCGACGCTCACGCGTGTATAGGGCGCGGCCTCGGGCCCGAGATCGGCGCCGAGACGCACCGCGATCTCGCATTCGACGCCGGGGCGCAGAAAGTCGGCGTGGCGCAGTAAGGCCGTTTCGCGATGCACCGTGTGGGCGTAGATGCCGCCGCTGCTGGGCTGGGCAATCTTCATATAGGTTTGCATGACCGCTGTCGTGCAGCCGATCTTATAGCCCGCGATCGGGCTCGGCCCGGCGGCGCCGAGGCGGTCGTTCAACACCTCTTGGATGGCATAGGCGTCGGCCTCGTCGGCGGGGCGGCAATCCTCCGGCAAATGGCCGATGCGCGCGCGCGCCAGCCGGGCGGCGCAGAAAATCTCGGCGGCACGATCGATGGCGGCGCGGTCCATGGGGCCCTCCGGCTTGCTCTGCTTTCGATCCGTCGCGTGGGCGCGGCGGAAATGCGTGCGGCGATGCGTGGGACGATGATAGCGCGCGGGCTGGCGCGGTTCCACACGGGCGGGAAACGCCCTAGAACTGTCGGTGCATTGAAACTGCTACGACCGAGGAGAAAGTCATGGACAAAACCATCTGCCCCGTTCCGGTGTTGTCGGACGCCATCAAGACCATCGGCGTGCCGCTGTCGCCCGTGGTGCGCGCCGGCGATTTTCTGTTCGTCTCGGGTCTTCCGCCGCTGGATCTCGAGACCGGCAAACTGGTGCGCGGCGACATCGCGGCGCAGACCGAGCTGGTGCTGGAAAACATCAAGCACGCTGTCGAGAGCGCCGGCTCGTCGTTGGACAAGGTGGTCAAGACCACCGTCTACATTACCAACGCGGCCTATTTTCGGGTGGTCAACGAAGTCTACGCGCGCTTCTTTCCGCACGAGCCGCCGGCGCGCACCTTCGTGGCGATGGCCTCCTGGCCAATGGAATTCGATATCGAGATCGAGTGTATCGCCATCGCCTGAAGGCGCTGGAGCGGGTCCACTTTCGTTGGAACCACTCTCGCTTTTTTGCTTACGGCAGCGGACCTGACGGCCCGCACCGGCGCAGGCGCGCCGGATAACCGGCGGGCCGCGGTCGCGGCCTCAAGCGATTCCACGCCTGTGGGAAGTGCTCTAAGGGATCAGCCGGCGCCGGGCGCGAAGCGGCTCAGCTCGTCGGCGACGCGGGCGACGACCGCAGCCCAGTCGCCCGGCGCGGGTTGGCGGAACAGCCGCATGGTCGGATACCAGGGGCTGTCCTCGCGCTCGCGCAAATAGCGCCAGTCGCCGCCGCGCGAGAGCATCACCCAAACCGGGCGCGCCAAGGCGCCGGCGAGATGCGCCATGGCGGTATCGATAGTGACGATCAGGTCGAGCGCTGCCATCGCGGCGGCGGCGGCGGCGAAGTCGCCGAGCCTGGGGCTCAGGTCCTGGACCCGCTGGCCCGCCGCATGGCGTTTGAGGTCGGCCGCGTTGCGCCCCACCTGCAAGCTGTAGAAGGCGATGTCCGGCAGCGCCAAAAGCGGCTCGAGGCGCTGAATCGGGCAAGAGCGCCGCCGATTGATCTTGTTCGCCGGGCTTCCGGCCCAGGCGATGCCCACCTTGAGCCGCGCGCCGTCCGGCGCTTTCAGCGCCATCGGCATGGCCGGTTTCGGCAGGTATGGCGCCGCGGCGGGCAGGGTGTCGAGCGTAACGCCCAGGCGATGCGGCAGGCTCGGCAGCGCCGCGTGGAAATCGAAGGCCGGCGCCTTGCCGCGCCCGGCGATGATTTGGCTGATTCCCGGCGCACCCTCCAGCAGCGGCCCGAGCGGCGCCGGGCAGGCGAGCACCACGCGGGCGCCGCGCGCCGCCAGCGCGGGCACGAAGCGAACGAATTGGATGGTGTCGCCCAGGCCCTGCTCGGCGAGCAGCAGAATGGTCTTGCCATCCAACGGCTCGCCCTTCCAGGCCGGGCCGGGAACGCGCGCGGTGGCGCCGGCATTGAGCTTGAGGCGCCACTCATATTCGGGCCAGCCGCGCGCATAGTCGCCCGCCGTGAGCCAGGCCAGCGCCCGGTTGAAATGGGCCTCGGCATAGTCCGGCTCCAGCGCCACGGCGCGCTCGAAGCAGGGCAGCGCCTCGTCGTGGCGGCCGAGCGCGTCCAGCACCGTGCCCAGATTGTTGTGCGCTTCCGCCAAATCGGGCGCCAGCTTCGTGGCGCGCACGGCGGCCTTGCCGGCCTCCGGGAGGCGGTTCTGAGAGATCAAGGTCACGCTCAAATTGTTCCAGCTCTGTGCCCGCCCGGGTTCCAGCTCGACCGCCTTCAGGCAATGGGTCGCCGCGTCGGCGTCGTTGCCCTGCTCGCGCAGCAGCTTGCCGAGGTTGCTGTGCGCGATGGCGAACTCCGGCTCGAGCGTGAGCGCCAGGCGGAAGCAGGACTCCGCCTCGCCCACCGCCCCGCAGGCGAGGAACGCGGCGCCGAGGCTGTTGCGCGTCGCGGCGTTTTTCGGCTCCAGCGCCGCCGCCGTGCGCAGGATATCGCGGGCGGCGGGCGCGTTGCCTTGGGCGAACAGGGCGTCGCCCAAGGTTTGCTGAGGCGGCGCGAACTCAGGCGCGAGCGCGATGGCCTGCCGGCAGGCCTCGGCCGCGCCGGCGGCGTCGCCCAGGGCGAGCAGAATCGAGCCTAGCGTGCCATGGGCCAGCGCGATTTGCGGTGCGCGCGCGACGGCCTCCTTGGCGGCGGCCTCGGCCTCGGCCGCGGCACCGGTATCCAGCAGCGCCAGCGCCAGATTGACCTGGGCCTCGGCGAAATCCGCGTTTGCCGCGATGGCGCGGCGATAGCTGTCGATCGCCTCCGCCGGCGCGCCGCGCTCGCGCTGGAAGTTGCCGAGATTGAAATGCGCGGCGGCGAAATCGGGCTTGAGCTCGATGGCGCGCCGATAGTTGGCGAGCGCCTCGTCGACCTTGCCGGCCGCCTGGTAGGCTCCCGCCAGGTGGCAATAATAGGACGGGTTGTCCGGGCTGGTGGCGATCGCCCGCTGCATCTGCGCCACCGCCTCGCCATGCTGGCCGCGGCGATGGGCGATCAGGCCGAGCAGGTGGAGCGCGTCCGACTGCTCCGGCCAGACCCGCAAGACCGCGTTGAGACGCGCCGAGGCGGCCTCCGGGTCGTCCGCCTGAAACAGCTTCAGGCCGGCCTGGAGGTCGTGGCGCATCCGCTCCAGCGCCGGCTCATCGAGCGTGGGCGCGGCTGTGGGCGCGGCTGTGGGCTGCGATTCGGCCATGGGCGCGGTGCCTCTGAGAAATCTCGCGATCCGAGAGCCGCCAGATTAGGTAATGCTGTTTACCGCGAGGTTAACCGGTATCGATTTTGGCCGCCGCCCCTTGGTGTTAATCCACCGAAAGCGCCAGGATCCGGCTGAGGTGCGACAACGGCCGCTGGCTTTCCTCGGCCCAGGCGTTGAACGCCAGCTGCACCTCGGCGCGGGCGCGCTTGCCCTTGGGCTCGCCGTCATAGGCGCCCCATTGGTTGAGCGCCTTGATCACGTCGGAGGTCAGCACGAAGGTGTCCTTGCCGGCCAGGCGCAGGAAATAGGGGCCCGACGAGCCGCCCAGCTGGGCGAAGCGCGTTTGCAGCTCACCCCAAAGCCCGACGATATCGGGCGTCGGCCAAGCGGCCAGCCAGGCGCCGAGGCCGCCGTGCTCATCGGCGATCTCGCAGATGGCGGCGGCGTTGTGGCGCGTCGCCTTGATCTTGCCCCAGTGGCGGATGATGCGGCGCTCTTCGAGCAAGGCTTCCAGCGCCTCGTCGCTCATCGCCCGCACCCGCTTGGGCGCGAAGCCCATGAACACCTCCTCGAAGTCGGGCCATTTGGCCTGCACCATGCTGTGCTTGAGACCGGCGGAAAATACCCGCAGCGACATCAACGAAAGATAGCGGTCGTCGGATTGCGCCTTCAGCGCCTTGGCCGTGGCCGGCTTGGGCAAGTGCGTCTCCAGCGCGGCCTGGCCGCCGCAGCGCTTCGCCGCCGTCTCGATGATCTTCTTGAAAGGCGTCATGGGCCGATCCCTATGAGTCATTAATCGCCGCTCCTTGGTATAAACTGCGCCGCGCCAGAGCTAAAGGGGAGGAGCGCCCATGCCCGTGATCAACCGCATCGCCGAGTTCCAGGCCGAGATGAGCGCCTGGCGGCGCGACATCCACGCCCACCCCGAGCTTGGCTTCGAGGAGCAGCGCACCGCCGACCTCGTCGCGCAAACGCTCGCCTCCTTCGGCATCGAAGTGCAACGCGGCCTGGCGCAGACCGGCGTCGTCGGCACGCTCAAGGGCGCCGCCGGCGCGCGCGCCATCGGCCTGCGCGCCGACATGGATGCCCTGCCCATGCAGGAGCTCAACGGCTTCGAGCATCGCTCCCGGAACGACGGCCGCATGCACGCCTGCGGCCATGACGGCCACACCGCGATGCTGCTCGGCGCCGCCAAATATCTCGCCGAGACGCGGAATTTCGCGGGCACGGTGCATTTCATCTTCCAGCCGGCGGAAGAGGGCCTCGGCGGCGGCCGCGCCATGGTCGAAGAGGGCCTGTTCGAGCGCTTTCCGGTCGCGGACGTCTATGGCCTGCACAACTGGCCGGGCATGCCGGTCGGCCAGTTCGCGATCCGCCCCGGGCCCATGATGGCGGCGGCCGACCTCTTCGAAATCGCCATCGTTGGCCATGGCGCGCACGGCGCCATGCCCCATCTCGGCGTCGATCCGGTGGTGGTCGCGGCCGAGATCGTCGGCGCGTTGCAAAGCATCGTCAGCCGCACCGCCGATGCGCTGGAAGCCGCCGTGGTCTCGGTCACCAAGATCCACGGCGGCGATGCCTTCAACGTGATCCCCGAGCGCGTCGAGATGGCCGGCACGGTGCGCACCTTCAAGGCCGAGCTGCAAAGCCAGATCGAGCACGCCATGCGGCGCATCGCCGAGGGCGTGGCCGCGGCCCATGGCTGCACGGCCGAAGTGCGTTACGAGCGCCAGTTTCCCGCCACGGTCAACGCACCGGCCGAGACCGAGCTCGCGGCCGCAGCCGCGGCCAAGGTGGTCGGCGCGGACAAGGTCGCGCGCGACCCGGCGCCCTGCATGGGTTCGGAGGATTTCTCCTTCATGCTGCACGCCAAGCCCGGCAGCTACATCTGGATGGGCAACGGCGCCGGCGAGGGCGGCTGCCACCTGCACAACCCGCGTTACGACTTCAACGACGAGGCGCTGCCGCTGGGCGCGAGCTATTGGGCGACCCTGGTCGAGAGCCTGTTGCCCAAGGGAGCTTCGTAAGATTCTTTGTTGCCCAGGGCGGCGCGGGCGGATGGGGCGACGCGGCGCTTGACAAGGCGGGCGAAACCCTTGTTTTCTCTCGGCGCCCGGCCGGTCCGGGTGAACGCATTGTTAAGGCGGCATCACCATATTTGGCTCACGCGGCTGTGGCGGAACCGGTAGACGCGCAGCGTTGAGGGCGCTGTGGGGGAAACCCCGTGGAGGTTCAAGTCCTCTCAGCCGCACCAAATCCCGTGATGCACGCGCTTTCAAAGGCGGTCGTGGCGGAATTGGTAGACGCGCTAGCCTCAGGAGCTAGTGGGGGCAACCCCGTGGAGGTTCGAGTCCTCTCGACCGCACCAAGCCGAAGCAGAAATAACCACCAAGGCACCAAGGCACCAAGGAAGGATCAGAGGCGCTCCGCGCCTTATTAGTTTTTCTTGGTGCCTTGGTGTCTTGGTGGTGTTTCTTCTTGCCGCCCCAACCCGGCCCTCACCCTCGACAAGGCGGCCGGCTTAGGGCACAAGAGGCGGCGGCAAAACAACAAGCAATGCAGGCGCGGACGGGCGGGAGATGGCGGCCTATCTTTGCGGCATCGATATCGGCGGCACCTTCACCGACTGCGTGATCGTGGACGAAAGCGGGCGCGTGGTCACCGCCAAGGCGCCCTCGACGCCGGCCGATTTCGCCGAAGGCATGATGGCCGCGCTCGAGGCCGCGGCCAGCGAGCTCGGCCTGACGGCCGACGCGCTTTGCCGCGAAATCGCCTTGCTCTGTCATGGCACCACGGTCGGCACCAACGCGATCATCCAGAAGAAGGGCGCGCGCATCGGCCTGATCACCACCAAGGGCCACAACGACGTGATCCACATCATGCGCGGCTCGCGCGGGCTCACCGGGCGCGATATCCGCCTGGTGGTGCACTTCCCGGAAAGCAGCAAGCCCGAGCCCATCGTGCC
>JAUVWK010000282.1 GCA_030604165.1 Alphaproteobacteria bacterium
CTGGATCGCCCTGCCCAAGCTGTGGTCGGTGAGTCTGGCCTTGAGCTTCGGCCTGACCGCGCTCTGGCTCGGCAGCGTCATTGCCCTGTGGCGCCTCGAGGCGGGCCGCGTGGCCGGGCTCAACCCGTCGCTGAAGCTGTTGGTCGCGGCCTTGGCCGTCGCCGTGATCGCGATGTTCGGCCAATCGCCCTCGCTCGCGCAATTGGCCTTCGCCCTGGCCGCGGCGCTCGGCGGCTTTGTCTTGTGGAACTGGCCGATCAACCACTACCCCTACGGCGCGGCGCTGCTCATGGGGGCGGGCGGCGCCCTCAGCGCCATCGCCTTCGTTCTGGTGCTCTACACGCGCGCCAGCGTGATCGCCCTGGCCATGGTGCTGCTGATCTTCTTCGCCGACCTGGCGGCCCGGCGCCTGCGCTTGGGCAGCAGCGGCGTGGCCAAGGCGGCGGACCCCATCGTGCTCGTCATCGTCTGCCTCATCCCCGCGCTGGCGGCGGTCGCGGTCGCCTATCTGCAAGCCAATCTCGAGGACGCCGCCGCTTTTTAGGACCCCCGCAGAAACGCCAGCAGGGCCTGGGCTACCTCGTCGGGCCGCTCCTCGGCGAGAAAATGGCCGGCGTCGAGCGCTCGGCCGCTGACCTCGCGGGCGCGCTCGCGCCAGGTCTCGAGCACGTCGAACCAGGCATCGATGCGCCCCCGGCTGCCCCACAGCGCCAGCACCGGGCAGTCGATGCGGCGCTCGAGGTCGGCGCGGTCGTGCGCCAGGTCGATGGTGGCGGCGGCGCGATAATCCTCGCAAGAGGCGTGGATGGCCGCGGGATCGGCGAAGCAGCGCTCATAGTGCGCCAGCGCCTCGGGGTCGAAAAAATCGAGCCCACCACCCCAGCTCTTGAGGCACCAACGCAGAAAAAAACCCGGGTCCGAACCGATCAGGCGCTCCGGCAGATCGTAGGGCTGAATCAGAAAGAACCAATGGTAATAGCCGGTGGCCTTGGCCTGATCGACTTCGGTGAACGCCTTCAGGGTCGGCACGATGTCGAGCACGGCGAGGCGGCTCACCCGGTCGGGATGGTCGAGCGTCATGCGGTGGGCGACCCGCGCGCCGCGGTCGTGCCCGACGACGGCGAAGCGCTCGAACCCGAGCGCCGCCATGACGCCGACCTGGTCCTGCGCCGTGGCGCGCTTGGCATAGGCCGCATGGTCCGCGCCGCTTGCGGGCTTGGCGCTGTCGCCATAGCCGCGCAAATCGGGCGCCACCACCGTGAACTGCTCGGCCAGGGCCGGCGCGACGCGGTGCCACATGGCATGGCTTTGCGGATAGCCGTGGAGCAGCAGCACCGGCGGTCCATCGCCGCCATAGACGACGTTGATGGCGACGCCGTCGACGGCGATGGTGGAGCGGGTAAATTCCTCGAACATGGCGCTCCCTTTCGGGTTTCTTGGACGGCGATCATGGGGCCCGGGCGCGGCCCGCGCAAGCGGTCAGGCGCACGACCGACGGCGCGCATAGCCCGTGACAAAGCGTCGGCGTAGCGCCAGAATGAGCCGCCGATCAACCTCGCGCGGGAGTTGTCCCCTTGCCTCAGCGCCGCCGCCTGGCTGGCCTGGGCGCCATGCGATGCGCCCTCGTCGTGCTCGGGCTACTCGCCCTCCCCGTCGCCGCCCCGAACGCGGCGGAAACGGCGGCTGCGCCAACACCAGACCGCCATGCCGGTTATTATTATCCCCCCGTCGCGACGACGGAGATCTATCAGGCCCGTGCGGTGCCGATGATAGAGGCGAGCCGGCGCACCCGAGTCCAGTTCACCGTAAACATTACCCAGCAAATGCTGGCACGACCGCAAGCGCCGGAATTCATCATGTTCGCCAAGGGGGACAAAGCCGAGAAATTGATCATCGTCGGGCTGCATGACGGCGCCATGAACACCATCTATCGCGCCCGCGCCGTGCTCGCCATGCTGACCTCGATCGCGCGTTCCTCGCCCTTGTTCAGGGAGTTCGGCGTGGAGGACTACTTCACTTTTTTCGATCTGGCGGCGCTGTTCGGCTTCGAGCGGATCACGATCACCGACGGCAAGACCTTCAGCCATCGGATCGAGCTGGATTAACCGGCTCGGCCGCACTTCCCAATCATTTGAACAGGGCGTGTTTGCGCGCGCCGCTATAATTCGGCCATGATTCAGCCATGACGATTTCACCCGCCCTCGCCTGGCGCTGCCTGTTGCTCGGTGCGCTCGTGGCGCTCGGGCCAGCGCGGCCTGCGGCAGGGGCCGAGGACATCTCGGGGCCGGCCACCATCATCGATGGCGACACACTGACGGTGGCGGCGCGGCGGTTTCGGCTCGAGGGGATCGACGCGCCGGCGCTCGGCACGCCGTGCCGGCTGCGCGGCCAGGCGCTGGATTGCGGCCATATCGCCAAAACCGCGCTCATGGATCTCACCGTCGCGGCCACCGTCGTCTGCCGGCTGCGCGGGACGACGGCGCCCGACGGCACGCCGCTTGGGGCCTGCGCGGTGGACGGCTACGACCTCTCCGAGGGCATGCTGCACGCCGGCTGGGCCCGCGCCGCGGGCCGCCCAAACGAGCGCTACGACGCCAAGGAGGCCGAGGCCCGCCGCGCTGGGCGCGGCATGTGGCACACGGAGTAGCGGGCCACGCCGTGGTCGGTGCGCCATGCCTGGCCCGCCCAAAAAAACCGCCCCGGAAGATTCGGGGCGGCTTGAGTACTGAAGGACTGACTCGGTCGACCCTTCAGGTGACTTCGGTTTCGGTGCGCCTCGTCCGCAGCCTTGCGGCGCGGGCTCGCGAACAATGAGATAGATCCATTCAAGCGGGCGCGCCTCAATCCGCCTTGATGTAGATCAATATCGGTTCCGCGCCATGGGGGGCTCGGCAAAAGACATTCGACAGAGCCTTCCGCCCCTTGGTATGAGCAGACCATGACAACGCCCCGGTCTCCGCTCGCACCCGTCTCGCCGCCTTCGGCGCTGCTGCCCGCCACCATTCTGATCGCGCTCGGGGTGCTATGGGGCGGCGCGACCATTATCGTGAAGTTTGTCGGCATGAACGGCGTGCCCGCGCTCGGTTACGCCTTCTGGCAGACCTTCGGCGCCGGCTGCCTGCTGCTTGTCGTGGGCGCCGCGCGACGCCGACCCCTGCCGCTGACGCCGCGGCACCTGCGCTACTATCTGGTCATGGGCTGGGTCGGCAGCGCCATCCCGACCACCAACATGTTCTACGTGCTCTCCAAGATCCCGGCCGGGGTCATGGCGCTGGTCTTGGCCACGGTGCCGCTGTTGACCTATGTGGTGGCACTCGGGGCCCGGGCCGAGAGCTTCGATCTGCGCCGCGCCATCGGCATCGGCCTGGGCTTCGCCGGGGCGCTGCTGATCGTGCTGCCGAAAGGCAGCTTGCCGAGTGCCGAGATGGCGCCCTTCGTCGCCCTCGGCTTTCTCTCGCCGGTTTGCTTCGCGATCACCGCGGTCTACGCCGCGCAGCACCGGCCGCCCGCGACCGATTCGCTCGGGCTCGCCACCGGGATGATGTTCGCCTCCAGTCTGGTTCTGTTGCCGGCGGCGCTGGCGACGGGCACCTTCCATGCGCTGTGGGCCCAGCTAGACCTGGTCAACGGCTTGATTCTGGTGCATATCGCCATTGCGGCGCTGACCTTCATGGCCTACTTCATCCTGTTGCGCCTCGCCGGGCCGGTTTATTTCAGCCAAGTCGCCTATATCGTGACGGTCACCGGCGTCACCGGGGGCATGGTAATTTTCGGCGAGCGGCATAGCCTTTGGGTGTGGGCGGCGATCGCCGCGATCTTCGCCGGCGTGACCCTGGTCAATATGCGCCATCGCGCCGGCTGGCGGGCGGGCGGCAAGCCGGAGGATTCGCGTTGAACGGCATCTTCTTCGCGATCGTGCTGATCGCCTTCGTCGTCGCGGCGATTCGCCATCTCCCGTGGCTCACCGGCGCGGCGGATGCCGTGCCCATGGACGTGCTGGGCACGGCCATGATCGAAGCCGCGAGCGGCGCCGTGACGCTGGCGATCGGTCTAATCGGCGTCATGGCGCTCTTTCTCGGGCTCATGAAGGTCGCCGAGGCGGGCGGTCTCCTGATCATCATTGCGCGCACGGTGCGCCCCCTCATGGTGCGGCTGTTTCCCGACGTGCCGCCGGAGCATCCGGCGATGGGCGCGATGATTCTCAACATGTCGGCCAACGCGCTGGGGCTCGGCAACGCCGCCACGCCCTTCGGCATCCGCGCCATGCAAGAGCTCGACAAGCTCAACCCGCATAAGGGCACGGCGACCAACGCCATGATCCTCTTTCTGGCGATCAACACCTCGAGCGTGACCCTGCTCGCCACCGGCGTGGTGGCGTTGCGCGCCGCCGCCGGCTCCATGGACCCGGCCGGCATTATCCCGACCACGCTGTTCGCGACGATCTGCTCGACGACGGTCGCCATCATTACCGCCAAGCTCTGCGCCCGCTATTTGCGGCGGCCTGTGCCGAGCGAAGTGGGCGGTGCGGGCGCCGCAGACGATGACCCATCCCCACCCGACTCCTCGGCTTCCGCGGC
>JAUVWK010000180.1 GCA_030604165.1 Alphaproteobacteria bacterium
ACCCCGGGCCCGGTGCACGACGACGAGATGATGGCTCGTCTCGCCGCGGCGCTGACAGATGTTTGGCGCCGGCTCGGGCTCAAATTCGCAGTTTAGGCATTCCCCACATGCGTGGAGTCGCACCGGCCCACGCCCCCTCCCGGCCACCCATGGCAGCATATGCTTAGGGTGGCCGGGAGGGGGCGTGGGCCGGTACGACTCCACGCATGTGGGGAATGCCTAAACTGCGAATTTGAGCCCGAGCCGGCGCCAAACATCTGTCAGCGCCGCGGCGAGACGAGCCATCATCTCGTCGTCGTGCAACGGGCCCGGGGTAATGCGCAGGCGCTCAGTGCCGCGCGGCACGGTCGGGTAGTTGATGGGCTGGATATAGAGGCCGTGCTCCTTGAGCAGCAGATCGCTGGCCTGTTTGCAACGCACCGGATCGCCGACCAGGACCGGCACGATGTGGCTGGCGCTCGGCATTGCCGGCAACCCGGCCTCGCGCAGCACGGCCTTGCAGCGTGCCGCGCGCTCCTGCATGCGCGCGCGCTCCTGCCCGCTTTCCTTGAGGTGGCGGACGCTGGCCAGCGCGCCAGCCGCAATCGCCGGCGGCAGCGCGGTCGTGAAAATGAAACCGGGCGCGTAGCTGCGCACCACGTCGATCACGGCGTGGGATCCCGTAATGTAGCCGCCCATCACGCCGAAGGCCTTGGCCAGCGTTCCCTCGATGATGGTCAGGCGGTCCATCAAACCGTCGCGCTCGGCGATGCCGCCGCCGTGGGGACCGTAGAGGCCGACCGCGTGGACCTCATCGAGATAGGTCATCGCGCCATAAAGCTCCGCGACCTCGCAAAGCTCCTCGATCGGCGCGATATCGCCGTCCATCGAATAGACCGATTCGAAGGCGACGATTTTCGGCGCCGCCGGGTCGGCCTGGCGCAACAAGCGTTCGAGATCCGCCGGGTCATTGTGCTTGAAAATGAACTTGCTGGCCCCGCTGTGGCGAATGCCTTGGATCATCGAGGCGTGGTTCGAAGCGTCCGAATAGACCTGGCAATCCGGCATGAGTTGCGCCAGCGTGCTGAGCGTTGCCTCGTTGGAAATGTAGCCGGAGGTAAAGACCAGCGCGGCGGCCTTGCCGTGCAGGTCGGCCAGCTCGCGCTCGAGCAAAACGAGCGGATGGGAGGTGCCCGAAATATTGCGCGTTCCGCCCGCCCCGGCGCCGTACGTCTTGATCGCCTCGGTCATCGCCTCGAGGACGACCGGATTCTGGCCCATGCCCAAATAATCGTTACTGCACCAAACTGTTACGTCGCGGTGCTCAGTGGCGGTCTGGCCGTAGCGGGTCGCCTGGGGGAAGTTTCCGGCATGCCGCGCCAACTCCGCGAAGACGCGATAACGCCCCTCCGACTTGAGCTCGGCGATCTTCGATCTGAAGAAGGCGTCGTAATCGAGCGCGTCGTGATTCATCGGCCGAATTCCGTAACCTGCGCTGAAAAAGGCGCTCGCGGGGGCCTTTTAACTGGCGCGGACATTAATCTCAGAAACTTTCTAATGTGTAAAGGTGCCCAAGTGTCGCGGACCGTTGCCCCGGCCCGCCTTGATCCAGCGCAATTGTGCCTGATCGATAGCATTGTTTTCAATGATTGTCGGCGACGAACCGGACCGATACGGAATGTTCTATAGTCGTGGCGAGCGCTAACATCCGGGGGAGCCGGCCCATGCTGGCCTATGACATGCCGCTCTGGCGGCCGCCGTCCGAGGGCAACAACCTCATTATCCAAGCCACCATCGGTTGCAGCTTCAATCGCTGTACGTTTTGCGCCATGTACCGCACCAAGAGCTTTCGGCCGCGGGCGCTGACGGAGGTCTTTGCCGATATCGACCGGGCGGCGGAGGAATGGCCCGGCGCGCACCGCGTCTTTCTCGCCGATGGCGACGCTTTGGTTCTGCCGGCCGAGGATTTATGCCGCATCCTCGAGCATTTAGCGGCCCGTTTCCCAGCCTTGCAGCGGGTCTCGTGCTATGCGCTACCGGCCAATCTGCTGAGAAAGACCGCGGACGAGCTTGCCGCCTTGCGGACGCGAAAGCTGTCATTGCTCTATTACGGCATCGAATCCGGCGCGGCCGACATCCAGCGGCGGGTCTCCAAGGGCGCGAGCCCCGGCGCGATGATCGAGGGGCTCGCCAAGGCCAGGGCGGCCGGCCTCAAGGTCTCGGCGACGGTGATATTGGGCCTCGGCGGCAAGCGTCGCTGGCAGGATCATATCGACGGCACCATCGCTCTGATCAACCAGGCCGCGCCCAATTACCTCTCGACCCTTCAGCTCGGGCTCGATCCCATGATCCGCGAAGGGTTTCTGGCGCGTTTCGGCGAGCCCTTCGAGCCGCAGGACGATGCCGGCATGCTGGCGGAGCAAACGCGCTTGATCGCCGGACTCGATCCGCCGCGGCCGATTATCTTCCGCTCCAACCACGCCTCCAACGCGTTGGCGCTGGCCGGCACGCTGCCGAAAGACCGAGACAAGCTCCTCGCCCTGGTCGCCGGCGCCCGCGCCGGGGACGTGCCGCTCCGGCCTCGCTCCTTGCGCGCTTATTGAGCGCCGCGCCGGCGCGCCAGCGTGAGCCCGTCGGAGACCGGCAAGAGGCTGATCGTCACCCGCCGGTCGTCGGCGAGCGCCTCATTGAACGCCTTGAGCGCGCGGGTATCGGGCGAATCGGCGGTCGGATCGGCGACCGCTCCGTTCCACAGCACATTGTCAATCGCGATTAAGCCGCCGGGCCGAACCAAGGCGAGACAGCGCTCGAAATAGGCCGCGTAGTTCGCTTTGTCGGCGTCGATGAAAGCGAAATCGAAGCTGTCGGCTTGGCCCGCCGCCAACAGGCCGTCGAGCGAAGCCAGCGCCGGGCCGAGCCGCAAGTCGATCTTGCCATCGACACCGGCCTCGGCCCAATAGCGGCGGGCAACGGCGGCATAATCCTCGTTGATCTCGAGCGCCACCAATTTACCCTCCGGCGCCAGCGCCAGCGCCACGCTGAGCGCGCTGTATCCGGTGAACACGCCGATTTCGAGAGCCTTGGTCACGTCCAACAGCTCGACCAGCAGGGCAAAAAACTGCCCCTGGTCCGGCGCGATTTGCATGCCGGCCATTTCGTGCTCGGCGGTCTCTTCGCGGAGCTTGCGCAGCACCGCGGGCTCGCGCAGCGAAACCGCGAGCAGACAATCGTAAAGCCTGTCGTTCAGGCTGATAAATTTTGCCATGGCACCTAACCAACTCGTTCGGCCGGCGGCGCGGCCGGCCACGAATGAGGTATGATATGTTAAGCTTTAGCGCGAAAAGCCAGTTACAGGGACCGGGCCCGGTTTGATCGGGCCTTTGGGTCGCCGGCGTAGGGCGTGCCGCGCCGCGCGCCGGCCAGGCGCTCGGCAAGTGGGCACAAGTGGGGCAAGGGATGTCGGAGCGGAACACGCTTGATGTCGACGATGCCGGGACGCGCTCCGGGCAAGACGCCGTCGATGCCAAGGAGAAGCGCGCCAAGACGCTGGAAATGGCGATCGGGCGCGAGGTTCGCAGCCTGCGCAAGCAGCACGACATGACGGTGACGGAGCTGGCGAATTTGGCCGGGCTCTCGTCGGGCATGCTGTCGAAAATCGAGAACGGGCTGACCTCGCCGTCGCTGTCCACGCTGCGCGCGCTGGCCGGGGCGTTGAACGTGTCGTTGACGGCGCTGTTCCGTAAGTTCGAGGAGCGCCGCGACGCCACCTTCGTGCGCGCCGGCGGCGGGCTCAATATCCAGCGCCGCGGCACGCGCGCCGGCCATCTTTATCAATTGCTCGGGCACTCGGTCGGCAAGAAGGTGACCATGGAGCCCTATCTCATCACCCTGACCGACAAGTCCGAGGTGTTCCCGTCGTTCATTCACTCGGGCACCGAATTCATCTATCTGCTCGAGGGCCGGCTGGATTATCACCATGGCGGGCTGAGCTATGCCATGGCGCCGGGCGATTCGCTGTATTTCGATGGCGACGTCGCGCACGGGCCCGAAAAACTGATCGAGACGCCGATCCGCTACGTCTGCGTCATCGTCTACGCGCAAGACGAGGAGTAGGCCGCGCGCTCTTCATCTTTCGACGAAATCCGCGCCGCTGCCGCGCAAGGGTCGATTGGTGTTGACAGAGCAAGCTCTTGTCGCTCCGATGCGCGCTGCGGCATACGGCGCCCGACACGTAATCAGGGGCCGGACAACGGACGGTGTAACGGGAGGCCTGGGGATGGCAGTGGACCTGGCGACTGTCGCCAAACAAAAAAAGATCAGATATTTTCTGATCAGCTTCGTCGACCTGTTCGGCGTCTTGCGCGCGAAGTTGGTGCCGGCGTCGGCGATCAAGATGATGCAGAAGGATGGGGCGGGGTTTGCGGCCTTTGCCGCGTGGCTCGATAGCACACCGGCGCATCCGGATATGCTGGTTATCCCCGACCCGGATAGTTTAGCCCAATTCCCCTGGAAGCCCGAGGTGGCTTGGCTCGCCGGCGATTGCTGGATGGAGGGCGAGCCGATGGTGGATACGCCGCGGCTGCAACTCAAGCATCAGCTCGCCCGGGCCAAGAAGAAGGGCTATGTCGTGAAAACCGGGGTGGAGGCGGAATACTTCATCCTCAGTACCGATGGCAGCGCGATCTCGGACCCGCACGACACCCAGTCCAAGCCTTGTTACGACCAGGCCGCGCTGATGCGCCGCTATGACGTGGTCGCCGAGATTTGCGACCATATGCAGGTGCTCGGCTGGGGGCCGTATCAAAACGACCACGAAGACGCCAACGGGCAGTTCGAAATGAACTGGGACTACGCCGATGCCCTGACCAGCGCCGACCAGCATGTGTTTTTCAAATACATGGTCAAGACGGTGGCCGAGCGGCACGGGCTGCGCGCGACCTTCATGCCCAAGCCCTTCGCCAATCTGACGGGCAATGGCTGTCATGTGCATGTTTCGCTGTGGGACAAGACCGGCCAGAAGAACCTGTTCGCCGACAAGAAGGGCGAGCTCGGCATGTCGAAGCTATCTTACGAGTTCTTGGGCGGCATTCTGAACTCCGCGGCGTCGCTTTGTTCGATCTGGAACCCGACCGTGAACAGCTATAAGCGGATCAACGCCTCGGTCACGCTGTCGGGCGCGACCTGGTCGCCCGACACCGTTACCTTCGGCGGCAACAACCGTTCGACCATGGTGCGGATCCCGGCGCCGGGGCGTTTCGAGTTGCGCCTGATGGACGGCGCCGCCAATCCTTACCTGATGCAGGCCGGCATCGTGCTCGCCGGTCTCGAGGGCATGGCCAGCAAGCGCGATCCCGGCAAGCGCTGCGACATCGACATGTATTCGGAAGGGCACAAGGTGCGCGGCGTCAAGCGGCTGCCGCACAACCTGTTGGACGCGATCCGCCTGACCGCGAAAGACAAGATCCTGCGCGAGGGCTTCGGCGAATCGTTCGTCAAGAGTTACGTCAAGCTCAAGATGCGGGAATGGGACGAATATACCGGCGCTCTCTCGCAATGGGAGCGCGACAGCACACTGGATTGTTAAGCACGGTGGGTCTCGCCGGCCGGGCACCCCTCGGCCGGAGTTCGGAGAACAAGGCGATATGGTACTCGGCCTGATCAAGTACGGGCTGTCCAAGAGTTACCCCGGTAAGCGCTTCCTGAGCCGGCGGCCGGACCTGAAGCCGGCCTACGACATCGTGATTATCGGTGGCGGTGGGCACGGCTTGGCGGCGGCCTATTACCTGGCCAAGCAGCACGGCGTTACCAGTGTCGCGGTGCTCGAGAAGGGCTATATCGGCGGCGGCAATACCGGGCGCAACACCGCCATCGTCCGTTCCAACTACCTGACGCCCGAAGGGGTCGCGTTCTACGACGAGAGCCTGCGGCTGTTTCAGGGCCTGAGCCAGGAGTTGGACTACAACATCTTCTATTCCGAGCGCGGCCATTTCACGCTGGCCCACAGCGATGCGGCGATCCGCACATCGCGCTGGCGCGCCGAGGTCAACAAGCATTTGGGCGTCGAGTCCGAAGT
>JAUVWK010000401.1 GCA_030604165.1 Alphaproteobacteria bacterium
CCTGACCGAGCTGTTGAAGCAGGATCAATACTCGCCGCTTCCGGTGGAGGAGCAGGTGGTCGCTGTTTTCGCCGGCGTGCGGGGGCACCTCGATACCATCGATGTCGGGGATGTTGTGCGCTTCGAACAGGAATATCTGAGCGAGATTCGCGCCAATCACGGCGGCATTCTAGACGCGATCCGCAGCCAACAGGAGCTGACCGAGGACGTGGAACAGAAGCTCGAGGCCATGCTCGGCGACTTCGTCAAGAAGTTCGCCTGAGCGGGCGCCCCGACCAACGCGCGGCGAAATATACTAACGGCCCATGCCCAGCCTCAAAGACCTCAGAATACGCATCAACAGCGTGCGGCAGACGCAGAAGATCACGTCGGCCATGAAGCTGGTGGCGGCATCGAAGTTGAAGCGCGCCCAAGAGGCGGCGGAATCCGCGCGGCCCTATGCCGAAAGCATGGATCGCATGGTCGGCTCGCTCGCCGGCGTGATGAGCGATCGGAGCGAAGACGCCCCAAGACTGTTGGCCGGAACCGGCGCCGACGCCACCCACCTGATCGTTGTCGCGACCGGCGACCGCGGCCTTTGTGGCGGCTTTAACAGCTCGATCACCCGCGCGGTCCGCGCGCGGATCGACGAGCTCCAGAAAGACGGCAAGTCGGTCAAGCTGTATTGCGTCGGCCGCAAGGGAATCGAGCAACTGCGGCGCGACTTCGGCAACCTGATCATAGAGCAAATTCAAGGTGTTGGCAGACGCGGCGCGACCTATGACGAGGCCGCGGAGATCGGCCGCAAGATCGCCGGCCTTTTCGAGGACGGCCAATTCGACGTCTGCACCATCGTTTACAATCGGTTCCGGACGGTGATGTCCCAGGTGGTCACCTTTCAGCAACTGATCCCCTTCGCCGCCCCCGAGCAGACCGAGCCGGCCGACACTTCCGACGCGATATACGAATTCGAACCGGAGGAAACGGAAATCCTGGAGGAATTGCTGCCGCGCAACATTTCGGTTCAGGTGTTCCGCGCGTTGCTGGAAAACGGCGCCAGCGAGCAGGGCGCGCGCATGACGGCCATGGATAGCGCGACGCGCAACGCCGGCGAAATGATCAACAAGCTGACGCTCAATTACAACCGGATGCGTCAGGCCCAGATCACCACGGAACTGATCGAGATCGTCTCCGGCGCCGAGGCCCTTTGAGAAATCGGGCGAACCGGTAGAACCCATAGAGAGCCAAGCCCCACGGGAGCACGCATATGGCCACCAAAAACACAATCGGCACAATCACCCAGGTCTTGGGAGCGGTCGTCGACGTGCAGTTCGAGAGTGAGCTGCCATCGATTTTGAACGCGCTGCATGCGGAGAATCAAGGTAGCCGCCTGGTGCTCGAGGTGGCGCAGCATTTGGGCGAAAACACGGTTCGCTGCATCGCCATGGATTCGACCGAGGGCTTGGTGCGCGGCCAACAGGCGACGGATACGGGCGCCGGCATCGAAGTACCGGTCGGCCAGGAGATGCTGGGCCGCATGATCAACGTCGTGGGCGAACCGATCGACGAGCGCGGCCCGGTCAACGCGAAAAATACCAGACCGATTCACGCCCCCGCCCCCGACTTTACCGACCAATCCACCGAATCCGAGATCCTCGAAACCGGCATCAAGGTGATCGACCTGTTGGAGCCCTACGCCAAGGGCGGCAAGGTCGGCCTGTTCGGTGGCGCCGGCGTCGGCAAGACCGTCATCATCATGGAGCTGATCAACAACATCGCGAAGAAGCACGGCGGCTATTCCGTGTTCGCGGGCGTCGGCGAGCGTACGCGCGAAGGCAATGACCTGTATCACGAAATGATCGAGTCCGGCGTCATTCAGCTGGATGGCGACGGCTCCAAGGTGGCGATGGTTTTCGGCCAGATGAACGAGCCGCCCGGCGCGCGGGCGCGCATCGGGCTGACCGGCCTGACGCAGGCGGAATATTTCCGCGATGAAGAGGGCCAAGACGTGCTGCTCTTCATCGACAATATCTTCCGGTTCACGCAGGCCGGCTCGGAGGTCTCGGTGCTCTTGGGCCGCATGCCCTCGGCTGTCGGCTATCAGCCGACGCTGGCGACCGACATGGGCGCGTTGCAGGAGCGGATCACATCCACCCAGAAGGGCTCGATCACCTCGGTACAGGCTATCTACGTGCCGGCGGACGATTTGACCGACCCGGCGCCGGCCACCTCGTTCGCGCATTTGGACGCCACCACGGTGCTCTCGCGCCAAATCGCCGAGCTCGGCATCTATCCGGCCGTGGACCCGCTGGATTCGACCTCCCGCATGCTCGACCCGCGCATCATCGGCGAGGAACATTACGCCATCGCGCGCGAGGTCCAGCGCATCCTGCAGACCTACAAGTCGCTGCAGGACATCATCGCCATTCTCGGCATGGACGAGCTCTCGGAAGAGGACAAGCTGACGGTCGCCCGCGCCCGCAAGATCCAGCGCTTTCTGTCGCAGCCGTTCTTCGTGGCCGAAGTGTTCACGGGCACGGAGGGCCGGCTGGTCGACCTCAAGGACACGATTGCGGGCTTCAAGGCGATCTGCGCGGGCGAGTATGACGACCTGCCCGAGGCCGCGTTCTATATGGTCGGCGGCATTGACGAGGTCATGGAAAAGGCCAAGCAAATGGCGGCGGAGGCGGCCTAGTACCTAGGAGCGGCACACGATGGCGGATACCTTCCAGTTCGAGCTCGTTGCGCCCGAGAAGCTGATTTTCTCGGACGCGGTCGAGTTCGTGGTCGTGCCGGGCATGGAAGGCGATTTCGGCGTGCTGCCGGGCCATGCGCTGCTGCTCTCCACGGTGCGGCCCGGCGTGGTGGAGATACACGAAGACAATCAGCCCAAGCACCGCTATTTCGTCTCGGGCGGCTTCGCCGAGGTGACAGGCGATCGCTGCACGGTGCTCTCGACCGAAACCATCCCGATCGACGACATCGACCGCGAGGCGACGCAAAAGCGTCTCGAATTGGCGGAGCTCGAATGGCGCGACGCGTCGTCGGACGAAGACCGCAAAAAATACGAAGCGGACGTGACCGTGGCGCAGGCGATGCTGGACGCGCTCAAATAAGGCGCGCGGCCTCGGCTACGCCTGAGCCGCAAGACCGGACACCTCCGGCCCGCTATGCCAAAAAGCTTTCGAACTCCTCGAGCACGGCCAGATAGAGCGCCCGTTTGAAGGGCACGATATAGCGGGGCAGCTCCGACGCGGAGGCCCAGCGCCAGGAGCGAAACTCCGGCTGCGCGGTGGCGATGTTGACGTCGGCATCGCGCCCGAGGAAGCGGGCCGCGAACCACTTCTGCTCCTGGCCCCGAGAGCGGCCGCACCAGACGCGGTCGGCCACATCGGCGGGCAGGTCGTAACGCAGCCAGTCCCGCGCTTCGGCGAGAATTTCGAG
>JAUVWK010000421.1 GCA_030604165.1 Alphaproteobacteria bacterium
CGGCCCGAACGCGGCCATTATCGAACAGCTCTACGCAACGTACGCGGCGGATCCGCATGACGTGGACCCGAGCTGGCTCGCGTTTTTCGCCGGTCTCGACAATGGTTCGGCCACGCCGGCGCCGGATTGGCAGGCGCCGGCTGAAGCCGCACCCGAGATCCAAGCGACGATGAAGCGGCCGCCGGCCGCCGCATCGGAGACCGCGGCCGACGGCGCAGTCTCGCCGGCGACGCTCGATTCGGTGCGCGCGCTGATGCTGATCCGGGCCTACCGCGTGCGCGGCCACCTGATCGCGGCCCTCGACCCGCTCGGCCTCAATGGCGAGGCGCGGCACCCCGAGCTCGACCCCGAGAGCTACGGCTTCACGGCGGCGGACTACGATCGCCCGATCTATGTCGACGGCGTGTTGGGCCTGCAATGGGCGACGCTGGGCGATGTCCTGACCATCGTCAAGCAGACCTATTGCGCGAGCATCGGCGTCGAGTTCATGCATATCCAGCATCCCGAGCAAAAGGCGTGGGTCCAACTGGCGGTCGAGAACAGCCGCAACGAGCCCGACCTGAGCCACGCAGAGAAGCTCGCGATCCTCGCCGACCTGGACGAGGCGGAGGGCTTCGAGAGCTTCGTCGACATCAAGTACCGCGGCGCCAAGCGCTTCTCGCTGGAAGGCTCGGAAAGCGTCATTCCGGCGATCGAGGCGATCATCGAACGGTCCGCCGCGCTCGGCGTCGAGGAGTTCGAGATCGGCATGGCGCATCGCGGCCGGCTCAATGTGCTGACCAGCATCATGGGCAAGTCTTATGCCGCCGTCTTCTCGGAGTTTCAGGGCGGCGTCGTGGGCGCCGACGAGGTGCAGGGCTCCGGCGACGTCAAATATCACCTCGGCGCCTCCGCCGACCGCGAGCTGCCCGGCGGCCAGACCATCCACATCTCGCTCAGCCCCAACCCCTCGCACCTGGAAGCGGTCGATCCGGTGGTGCTGGGGAAGGTGCGCGCCAAGCAGACCATGCGCGGCAATCTCGAGCGCGACGCCGTGATGGGCCTCTTGCTGCACGGCGACGCCGCCTTTGCCGGCCAGGGGCTGGTCGCCGAGACCTTCGAGCTGTCGGAGCTGCGCGGCTATCGCACGGGCGGCACCATCCATATCGTGGTCAACAACCAGATCGGCTTCACCACGAGCCCGAAATACGCCCGCTCGTCGCCCTATCCCTCCGACGTCGCCAAGATCGTCCAAGCGCCGATCTTTCACGTCAACGGCGACGACCCGGAGGCGGTGGTGCATGTCTGCCGGCTCGCCGCCGAGTTTCGCCAGCGCTTCAAGAAAGACGTGGTGGTGGATCTGTTCTGCTATCGCCGCCACGGCCATAACGAGGCCGATGAGCCGGCCTTTACCCAACCGATCATGTACCGGCGCATCGCCGAGCACCCGACCACGCGCCAGCTTTATATCGACAAGCTGGTGAGCGACGGCGTCCTCTCGGTCAAAGACGCCGACCATATGGCGGAGACCTTCCGCACGCGGCTCGAAAGCGAATTGGAGGCCTCGCAGCATTACCGCCCGGGCAAGGCGGATTGGCTGGAAGGCGACTGGCACGGCATGGCGGCGCCGCCGCGCGAGTATCGCCCCGGCCAGACGGCGGTGGAGCTCGAGACGCTGCGGGAAATCGGCCAGGCGATCGCCCGGGTGCCGGAGCAGATCGAGGTGCACCGGCGCATCCGGCGTCAGCTCGAGGCCAAGCAGCAGATCATCGAAGCGGGCGAGGCCATCGACTGGGCCACCGCCGAGTCGCTCGCCTTCGGCGCCCTCCTGCTCGAGGGCAACCGGGTGCGGCTCTCCGGCCAGGATTGCCCGCGCGGCACCTTCTCGCAGCGCCATGCGATCCTGTTCGACCAGAACACCGAGGAGCGCTACGTACCGCTGAACCACATTCGCGACGGCCAGGACAGCTTCGAAGTGGTCGACAGCATGCTCTCGGAAGCCGGCGTGCTCGGCTACGAATACGGCTACTCGATCGCGGATCCGAAGACCTTGGTGCTTTGGGAGGCACAGTTCGGCGACTTCGCCAACGGCGCCCAGGTGATCATCGACCAATTCATCGCCGCCGGCGAAAGCAAGTGGCTGCGCATGTCGGGGCTGGTCATGCTGCTGCCGCACGGCTTCGAGGGCCAGGGCCCGGAGCACAGCTCGGCGCGGCCGGAGCGTTATTTGCAGCTCGCCGCCGAAGGCAACCTGCAAGTCGTGAACTGCACCACGCCGGCCTCTTTCTTTCATGCGCTGCGACGCCAGATGCGGCGCAATTTCCGCAAACCGCTTATCGTGATGTCGCCCAAATCGCTGTTGCGACACAAATTGTGCGTCTCGTCCTTGGCCGAGATGGGGCCGGGGTCGCGCTTCCACCGCGTCATCGGGGAAAACGGCGATCTGGCGCCCGACGATGCGGTGCGCCGCGTCGTGCTGTGCGCCGGCAAAGTCTATTACGACCTGTTTCAGGCGCGCGCGGAGCGCGACATCCACGACATCGCGCTGGTCCGGCTGGAGCAGCTCGCGCCGTTTCCCGGCAAAAGCCTGACGGTGGAGCTGGCGAGATACCAAAACGCCGGGGTCGCCTGGTGCCAGGAGGAGCCGCTGAACATGGGGGCCTGGCGCTTTGCGGCGCCCCATATCGAGGACGTGCTGAGAGACCTGGCGGTGACCTGCAAGCGACCGCGCTATATCGGCCGGCCCGAGGCGGCGTCCACCGCCACCGGCTTCCTGAAAATGCACCTGCGCGAACAGCAGGCGCTGATCGACGAGGCGTTGGGCGCCTAGCGCCGTTATCCCGCCCGCCACGGAAAAGGCAAAACCGACCATGACAATCGAGATTTGCGTGCCCAGCCTGGGCGAATCGGTGACCGAGGCGACCGTCGCCAAGTGGTTCAAGGCAGTCGGCGACACGGTGGCGCGCGACGAGGCCATCGTCGAGCTGGAGACCGACAAGATTTCGCTCGAGATCAACTCCGATAGCTCGGGCACCTTGAGCGATATCGTCGCGCCCGAGGGCGAGAACGTGGCGGTCGGCGCCGTGCTCGGCCGCATCGCCGAAAGCAACGGCGCCAGCGCGGCCCCGCCGATCCCGTCGATCCCGCCAGGCGAGGCCACGGCATCGCCCGCCGAGGCGGAGCCCGCGCCGCTTTCGCCGGCGGTGCGCAAGCTCATCGAGGAACACGCCCTCGACGTGGCGGAAATTCAGGGCAGCGGCCGCGACGGCCG
>JAUVWK010000358.1 GCA_030604165.1 Alphaproteobacteria bacterium
CGAGCTCTTCGAGCATGGCGTCGTCGAGCTTGCGGCCCGTGAAAATGCCGCCGATGCCGGCACCCAGGCTGGCTGAGGTTCGGCTCAGCCCGGCCTTGAGCCGCGCCAGCCAGCCGCCGCCCTTGGCCGCCGTCGCCTGGCCCATCAGGGGGCGGTCCCGAGCAACGTGTCGTGCTCGAGGCCGGTGATGCGGGCGCGCACCAGGGCGCCGGGCCGAACCTCCGCGCCGCGCACGCGCACGGGCGCATAATGTTCGCTGCGCCCCGCGCCATCGCGCTCGATCAGCACCGTCGCCGTGCGGCCCACGCAGGCGCGCATGAAGCGGCGCCGGTTAACCTCGCCCGCCGCCCGCAGCCGGGCCGCCCGGGCGCGGCGCTCGGCCATCGGGAGTTGCGGCATGCGCGCCGCCGGAGTGCCCTGCCGCAGCGAGCTGGGACAGACATGGAGATAGGTCAGCGCGGCTTCGTCCACCAAGCGCAGCGTGTTGCGGAACATCGCCTCGGTTTCGGTCGGGAAGCCCGCGATCAGGTCGGCGCCGAATACGATATCGGGGCGCGCGCCCCGCAACCGCTCGCACAACGCCAAAACATCGCCCCGCCCGTGCCGGCGCTTCATGCGCTTCAACACCAGGTCATCGCCCGCCTGCACGCTGAGATGTAGATGCGGCATGAGGCGCGGCTCCTCGGCGATGAGCCGCTCCAGATCGTTGTCGACCGCGACCGGGTCGATGGACGAGAGGCGCAGGCGCGCCAGCGCGGGCACCGCACCCAGCAGGCGGCGCGCCATCTGTCCCAGGCTTGGCCGATCGGGAAGGTCCGCCCCGTAGGCGCCGAGATCGACGCCGCTCAAAACCACCTCGCGGTAGCCGTTGCCCACCAGCGTCCGCACCTGCTCGGCGATCCGCCCCGGCGGCACGCTGCGGCTCCGGCCGCGTCCGAAGGGGATGACGCAAAACGTGCAGCGGTGGTCGCAACCGGTCTGGACCTCGACGAAGGCCCGCGCGCGGCCCTCGAACCCGGCGATCGAATGCGCCGCCGTCTCGTGCACCGACATGATGTCGTTGACGGCGATCGGCGCGGTCGCGTCGGGCAGGAAGCTCTCGCGCCGAAGTTTCTCGGCGTTGCCGATAACGCGGTCCACTTCCGGCATATCGGCGAAGCGCTGCGGGTCGATCTGGGCGGCGCAGCCGGTGACGATGATGCGCGCCCCGGGGCGCTCGCGCCGCGCCCGGCGGATCGCTTGGCGCGCCTGCCGCTCGGCCTCGGCGGTCACCGCGCAGGTGTTGACGATGACCGCATCCGCGAGGCCGGCCGCCGCGGCATGGCCGCGCATGACCTCGGCCTCGTAAGCGTTGAGCCGGCAACCGAAGCTGATGACCTGGTTCGCGCTCATGGGAGGGTACCGCTGAAGCTGGTGGCCACGGGGCCGGTCATGATCACATGGCCATCGGCGCGCCAGGCGATCGACAGCTCGCCGCCGTCGAGCGTCACCGTCGCCTCGCGGCCGCTGAGCCCGCGCCGCGCCGCCGCGACCAGCGCCGCGCAGGCACCGCTGCCGCAGGCGCGGGTCAGCCCGACGCCGCGCTCCCAGACGCGCAAGCGAATGTGCCCGGCGTCGCGCACCTGGGCAACGCCGATATTGGCGCGCTCGGGAAACAACGGATCGTGCTCGAGCGCCGGCCCGAGCGTCTCGAGCGGCACGGCCTCGGCATCGGCCACGAAAAAGACGGCATGCGGATTGCCGATATTGACCGCGGCGGGCTCGCTCAGCACGCCCTGCGCAAGCGGCAATTTGAGCGTGTCCAGCTCGGACGCCAGCGGAATCTCCCGCCAGCCCGTGCGCGCCTCGCCCATATCCACGGCAATCATCCCGTCGCCGTCGTCGCGCGCCTGCAACAGCCCGGCCTTGGTCTCCAGCACCACCGCCCCACTGCCCTGCTCGGCCATCAGCAGCGCGGCGACGCAGCGGCTGCCGTTGCCACAGGCCCCGACCTCTTCGCCATCGGCGTTGTAAAGGCGCAAGTACGCGTCGGCGCGGCCATTGCGCGGCGGTTCGATGGCGATTAGCTGATCGCAGCCGACGCCGGTGCGCCGATCGGCGATGGCACGCACCGCCGCGGCCGACAAGGCGAGCGCGCCGTCGCGCCCGTCCACGACCACGAAGTCGTTGCCGAGGCCATGCATCTTGATAAAGGAAAGACCGCTCATATCCAGCGTTATATGGTCGCCACCCGAGGGCCGTCCAATATATTCCGCGCCGCGCCGCGGGCTCCCATCGGCCGCGCCCAAGCGAAACAGTAGCCTCCCGCGCCTTGAACGGAATGCCAATTATGACTATAATCATGACTATAGTCATTAGGAGAGAATCAGTGACCCGCATCATGAAGGCCGGCGAATTCAAGGCGAAGTGTCTGAAAGTGATGGACGAAGTGGCCGAGACCGGGGAAACCGTCATCATCAGCAAGCATGGCAAGCCTGTCGCCCGGCTCGCACCGATCATTGAACGATCCGGGTCGCTCATTGGCTTCGCCAAAGGAACGGTCAAATCCGCCGGTGACGTGATCTCGCCGGTGATCGACCAGGGTTGGGAGAAGGAGATCTTGCACCGCTGGGACGAGGTCGACCGTGAGGGGCCGGAGAAAAAGTGATCCTCCTGGATACGCATGCGTTGATCTGGGTGGGCGAAGCCAATAGACGTCTGGGCCCGGACGCGAGCCGCGCCGTGGAACGGGCACGCCGAGACGACGAGCTCGCCGTTTCCGCGATCACCTTCTGGGAGGTGGCGCTCCTGGCAAAATACCGCAGGCTCGCTCTCGGCACCTCGCCGGCGGCGTTTCGCGCCCAAGCCCTCGCGCAGGGCATCCGCGAAATCGCCTTGGACGGCTTGGTTGCCGTCACCTCCGTCGAGCTCTCGGGCCTGCCCGGCGATCCGGCGGACCGTTTTATTGCCGCAACGGCGATGACCCTCGACGCCGCCCTGCTCACCGCCGACGAACGACTGCTGACCTGGCCCGGCGGGCTCAAGACCCACGACGCGCGGCGCTGACACGGCGTCAGAGCGGCTCGAACTCGGTCGCCGGCAAGCGCTTTACAGGGGCTGGCGCCGCCTTGACTTGGCGCGCGGCGAGACCTAGTCTCCGCCGCAATCTGAGGATTTGACCGACGGAATTGCCTCCGAGGAGGCCCGTCAGTCCGCGAGTTTCGCGCACTGGCGCGATTTTTGTTTGCGCGAAGGAGCCGATCGGTGTTCGACAGCCTGTCAAGCCGCCTGACCGAGGTGTTCGACCGCCTCACGCGGCGCGGCGCGCTCAGCGAGGCGGACGTCTCGGCGGCGATGCGGGAAGTGCGCATCGCGCTCCTGGAAGCGGACGTGGCGCTGCCGGTGGTCAAGGACTTCGTCGCCCAGGTGCGCGAGCGCGCCATCGGCGCCGAGGTGCTGAAAAGCGTCACGCCCGGCCAACAGGTGATCAAGATCGTCCACGATCACCTGATCGAAACCTTGGGCGGTGAGACCGTCGAGATCGCGCTCGCGGCCGAACCGCCGGCGGCGATCCTGATGGTCGGGCTGCAGGGCTCGGGCAAGACCACGACCAGCGCCAAACTGGCCAAGCTTCTGACTGAAAAAAAGAATAAGCGCGTCCTTCTGGCCTCGCTCGATACCCGGCGGCCGGCCGCCATGGAGCAGCTCGCCGTGCTCGGCGAGCAGGCCGGGATCGACACGCTGCCGATCAAGGAGGGCGAGCCGCCGCGGATGATCGCCAAGCGGGCGATGAAGACGGGCCGGCTCGAAGGCTATA